>JAQSXO010000236.1 GCA_029256625.1 Cellulosimicrobium sp.
ACGAAGTACGGGCTCTCGATCTTCGAGCTCGAGGTGTACGGCGGGTACAACCTGCGGTGCGACGCGTCGCCCGTGGCCGCGGACCCCGCGTCCAGCGCGGTGGCGACGGCCAGCGTCACGCCCCTCGAACCGGACGACGAGTTCACCGCGTTCTCGCTCGACGAGTCGGTGGCCTCAGTCGTGGGCGACCCGCGCGTCGGCGACGGGCGCGTGGAGCTCGACCTGGCCACCGGCCAGGCCGGGACGACCGCCGTCCTGGTCACGCACGCGAAGGGTGACGAGATCGCGTGGTGCGACGTGGTCGTCGCGGTCGACACGGCTGAGCTCGACCGGCTCGTCGCGCAGGCCGACGCGCTGGACAGCAGGCAGTACACGCCCGCGAGCTGGGCGCCCCTGCTGCCCGCACTCGAGGCAGCGAAGGCCGCGGCCCGCGCGGAGGGCGCCACGCAGGGTGACGTCGACGAGAAGACGGCGGCCCTCGCGGCGGCGCTCGAGGGTCTCGTGGAGCGGGTCCCGGTGACCACGGCGCCGACCGTCGAGGTGACGGCGCGCTGCCTGGCCGGCACGGCCTACGTGGCGGTGCGTGCGACGAACACGGACGAGCAGACAGCGTCGATCATGCTGTCGACACCGTTCGGCGACCGGACGTACGCCGCGGTCGCGCCGGGAGGAAACGCCTACCAGTCGTTCAGCTCCCGAGCGGCCGTGGTGGACGCCGGAGCGGTGAGCATCACGGCCACCGCACCCGGTCGCGAGCCGGTGACGGTCCAGGCACCGTACGAGGCCAAGCGCTGCGGCTGAGCCGCGGCGGGCGCGGCCGGGTCGCCGTGGTGGTGTCACCGGACACTGCCGCGGCGGTCCGGTCCGCTCCGTCTGAGGTCCCCGACCGCGTTCTCGCGGTCACCCACCCCGGAGAGGAACCACCGATGCCTTCCCACCTGAGACGACTCCGTCGCCGGGCCGCGGCGGCGGTCGCCGGCGCCGCGCTCGTGGCGCTCGCCGTCGCGCCGGCGGCCGTGGCCGCCGAGCCCGCGCTCGGCCTCGACACCCCGCGGATCACGGCCGACGGGTCCGTGACGATCACCTATGCCGCCGGTGAGGCGGTCCACGCGAAGAACTGGCTGGGTGTCTATCGCGACGGCGTGCGGCCGGGCGGGCCGCCGTCGCTCGACTGGCGCTACGTGCCGGACGCCTCCGGCAGCGTGACCTGGGGCCCGGAGCACCGCGCGGGCTGGACGCGGGGCGCTGCGTCGATCGGTCCGGGGGAGTACGACGTCTACCTGCTCGCTGACGACGGGTACGACGTGCTCGCCGGGCCGGTCGACCTCACCGTGGAGGCGGTCCGGCCGGTCGAGCCCGCCGAGCCCAAGCCCGAGGTCGACGGCGTCAGCGAGCTGAACGTGCTCACGTTCAACATCTGGCACGGCGGCTCGCGGATCCCGGACGGCGCACGCGAGATCGCCGACATCCTGCGGGAGACCGATGCGGACGTGACGTTCATGCCGGAACGCAACGACACCCCGGCGGACGTGGCGGCGCTCCTGGGTTACGACCACCTCCTGGCTACCGGCACCGGCATCGTGTCGCGCTACCCGATCCTCGAGACCGGGACGGTGGGTGACCGGTGGTCGAAGGCCGTGCTCGACGTCAATGGCACAGAGGTGGTGGCCTACGGCGGCCATCTCGAGTACCGCTGGTACACGACGTACCTGCCGCGCGGGTACGGCGGGGCGGTCCTCGGCGACTGGCCCGCCGGATGGGACACGTGGGACCGGCTCGACGCGCCCGTGACGGACGTCGACGCGATCCTCGCGGCGAACCTCCAGTCGGGTCGCCCCGCATCGGCGGCCGCGCTCCTCGAGGACGTCCGCGCAGAGCGCGCGGCCGGTCGCCTGGTCGTCGTGGGCGGCGACTTCAACGAGCCGTCCGCACAGGACTGGACCGAGGCGACAGCCGAACTGTTCGACCACCACGGCGTCGTCGTCCCGTGGCAGACGACGCAGACCCTGCTCGACGGCGGTCTCGTCGACGCCTTCCGCGAGGTCCACCCGGACCCCGTGGCGAACCCGGGCTTCACGTGGCCCGCGGACAACGCGGCGTTCCCGACGTCGGAGCTGACATGGGCGCCGGAGGCCGACGAGCGAGACCGGATCGACTACGTCCTCGTGGCGCCCGACGACCGCGTGGCGGTCCACGGCGCGCAGGTCGTGGGGCCGCAGTCGACGATCGTGCGCGACGAGCGCGTCGACGACGACAGCGCCGACGTGATCTTCACACCGGACGCCGCCTGGCCCTCCGACCACAAGGCCGTCCTGGCGTCGTTGCGGGTCTGCGACGAGGGGTGCGGTCCGGGCCGGACGCCGGAGGTCGAGGCGGTCGTGCGGTGCCTGGCCGGGACCGCGCACGTGGCCGTGCGGGCGAAGAACACGGGCGACGCCGCGGCGGCCGTCGTGCTGTCGACCGCGTTCGGCGAGCGCACCAGCGCGGACGTCGCGCCGGGACGCCACGCGTACCAGTCGTTCAGCACGCGTGCCGCACAGGTCGACGCCGGGACCGCGACGGTCACGGCGACCGTGGCCGGTCGGGCACCGGTGACGGTCCAGGAGGAGTACCCCGCGAAGAGCTGCGGCTGACACCGCGCCCACCGGCGCCTGTCTCAGGACGGGCGCCGGTGGCGCGTCGGCCCGGTGCTGCCGCGCACGACGAACTCGACGGACGGCAACCGGATCTCCGGCGGCTGCTTCCCCTCGACGAGCGACACCAGGGTCTGAGCCGCGGCGGTGCCCCACGCGACCACGTTCTGGCGCACCGTCGTCAGCGGCGGCACGATGTACGGGGCGAGCGGGATGTCGTCGAAGCCGACGACCGAGAGGTCCTCGGGGACGCGGATGCCCCGGTCGGTGGCCGCGGAGATCCCGGCGATCGCCATGAGGTCGTTGCCGTAGACGATCGCGCTCGGGGGCCGCGGCAGGTCGAGGAGCTCGTGCGTCGCGCGCGCGCCGGAGCTGCCCGTGAAGTCGGCGGTCACGACGGGGCCTACGGGCAGGCCGAGCTCGACGAGCGTGTCCTCCCAGGCGCGGCGCCGCGCCTCGGTGTGGACGTAGCCCGGCACGCCCATGACGTGGCCGATGTGCCGGTGGCCGAGCGAGTGCAGGTGGTGGACCGCGCGGCGGACGCCGGCCGCGTCGTCCATCCCGATGACCACGTCAGCCTCGGTGTCCGCGTCCTCGGGCGCTACGACGACGACGCTCAGCCCGAGCGCGGCGACGTCCCGGGGACGGGTGTCCCCGGCCCGCACGTCGGTGAGGAACACGCCGTCGACGCGGGACTCGCGCGCGAGCCGCTCGTAGGCGTCGCGCTCGCCGTGCTGGTCCTTGACCACCTGGAGGACCAGCGAGTAGTTCTGCTCGGACAGGCCGATCTCGACGCCCGCCATGAAGAGCGGGAAGAAGGGGTCGGTGCTGAGGAGCTCGGGCTCGCGCCGGATCACGAGGCCAACGGCCTGGGTGCGCGACCGGGAGAGCGCGCGCGCACGGGCGCTGGGCTGCCAGCCGAGATCGTCGGCGGCGCGCAGGATGCGCTCGCGGGCCGCGGCGCTGACTCCGGGGCGGTTGTTGAACACGAACGAGACGGCGCTCTTCGAGACCCCGGCGCGCGCCGCGACGTCACCGATCGTCACGCGCTTGGCGCCGGCTGTCCGGGTGGCCCGGTCGCCGGGAGTGAGGGTCGAGTGCTCCGCTGCGTTCACCTCGTCAGGATAGCGCACGGTTTGACCCACTGTTTAGTAGTGGTCGATCGCGCTGTCGTCGAGACGAGCGTAGACCGAACGGCGGCTGACGGGCGCGTCCAACACTGAAAGTCCGCGCTTTCGCGCGGCTCGAACGAGGGCAGGCGGCCACTGTGCGTGCGTGCGCGGTCCGGATTTTCACGTGATCTTGACGCCTCCCCTTCAAACCGGTTTAATCATCGCGTCGGTGCTGTCAGGACGACGGCGACGACAGGCCGCCGTGCGGGGGGACGAGGACGGGGCCGGAGCGACGAGCGGGTGACGAGCCCGGATGAGGAGTTGGGCGCAATGAAGCGTGGCGCACGGATGACAGCGCTGGCGACGACGGCCGCGGTGGTCCTGCCGCTCGCGGCGTGCGGGTCGGGCGGCGACGGCGGTACGGGAGGGTCCGAAGGAGGTCTCACGAGCGGACCGATCGACGTCTGGTACTCGACCAACGAGCAGGAGGTCGCCTGGGGCGAGCAGGTGGTCGAGGCGTGGAACGCCGAGCACCCGGACGAGAAGGTGAGCGCTCAGGCGATCCCTGCAGGGAGCTCGTCCGAGGACGTCATCGCCGCCTCGATCACGGCGGGGAACACGCCGTGCCTCGTGTTCAACACCGCCCCGGCGGCCGTCCCCGCGTTCCAGAAGCAGGGTGGCCTGGTGAACCTGTCGACGACGTTCGACGACGCGGAGGACTACGTCACGGGTCGTTCCGGCGCCGCGGCCGACGGGTTCCGCAGCGCCGACGGCGACCTGTACCAGCTCCCCTGGAAGACGAACCCCTTCATGCTGTACTACAACAAGGACGTGTTCACGGCCGCCGGCCTGGACGCCGAGGACCCGCAGCTCGAGACGTACGACGACGTGCTCGCGGCGGCGCAGGCGATCAAGGACGCCGGGGCGGCCGACTTCGCGATCTATCCGCCGGCGACCGCGGACTACACGAACGTCAACTTCGACTTCTACCCGTTCTTCCTCGCCAACTCCGGCGGCACGCAGTTCATCGAGGACGGTCAGGCGACGTTCACGAGCGACGAGGGTCTCGAGACGCTCGGCTTCTGGCAGACGCTCTACGGCGAGGGCTTCTCCTCCGCGGAGGCGTACAGCGGGGACATGTGGGCCGGTCCGTTCGCTGACGGCGTCGCAGCGATGGGCGTCGCCGGCCCGTGGGGCAAGGGGCAGTTCGACGGCAAGGTGGACTTCGGCGTGGTCCCGCTCCCCACCGCCGACGGCGTGCCCGCCGACGAGACGTCGACGTTCGCCGACTCGAAGAACGTGGGGCTGTACTCCTCGTGCAAGAACCAGCAGACCGCATGGGACTTCCTCAAGTTCGCGACGAACGACGAGAACGACCTCGCGCTCCTCGAGGTCACGGGCCAGTTCCCGACGCGCACGGACGTGCCCGAGCTCGCCGCTGACTTCCTGGAGGAGAACCCCTTCTTCGAGCCGTTCGCGGCGTCCGTGCCGCTCGCGGTCGACGTCCCGACGGTGGACGGGCTCGCCGAGAAGATGCAGCTCTTCCGCGACGCGTGGAGCGGGTCCGTGCAGTCGGGGTCCGGCGACCTCGAGACGACGTTCGGCGAGGCCGCGGCGACGATCGACGGCCTGGCGGGCTGAGCCGAGGACGAGGCGAAGCACTCATGGTCACGCTCCACGACGAGGACGTGCAGCCGTCCGCGCGGGCCACGGCGCTCCGTGGCCCGCGCCCGGACCGCCCGCGTCCCCGCGGCCGGCGACTCCAGCGTTGGCTCGGGGAGAACCCCCTCGGCATCCTTCTCAGCGCCCCCTACATGGCGTTCGTCGTCGTGGTGTTCCTCGTGCCGTTCGGATTCGGCGTGTGGATGTCGTTCCACGACTTCTTCTTCACGGCACCCGGCGTGCAGGTCCCGCACCCCTTCGTCGGGCTCGACAACTTCCGGCAGGTCCTCGCGGACCCGGCGGT
>JAQSXO010000237.1 GCA_029256625.1 Cellulosimicrobium sp.
GGCACGGGCACGACGACGGACGCGATCCCCTCCCGGGTGGTCACGTTCTCGACGAGCGCCTCGCGGCGGTGCCCCGGCAGCGGGTTGCGGCGCGTGCCCGCATGGTTCGCCGACGTGACGACCCAGACGACCTCGACGTCCGGGGCGCACCGGACGCGGTGCCCGTCGAGGTCGCGCACGAGCCCGGCGCGGAGCGCCCGGAGGTAGTCGACCTGGTAGCGCGTGACGACGTGGTGGCGACCGGGGAAGAGGACGCGACGGACCGGCGGGGCGGGAGGGTGCACCCGCACACCGTGGGGCGTCACGCCGGGTCGGTGCAACCCGTCTCACGGCTCGGTCCGTGCCCGGAGGGGGCGTGTTCGCTCTCCGTGAAGGCGCCAGGCGGAGAATCCGCTGGTGGCCGCGGCGCACGCACGTGAGCGCTCCCCGATCCAGCCCTCCTGGACGACCGTCCACGATGCGGAGCACAGGGGGCGTATGGGACGGTGTCCGCGATGTTCTGGATCGTGGCAGGGGCTGTGCTCGTCGTGTCCGGCCTCGCGATCGCCGCGACGGCCGCCCGAGGCGCGCGCCGAGCCGGGTCCACCGGGGCGAACGGGATGGCCATCGCTGTCGGCGGCGGCCTCGTGATCTGGGGCGCGATCGCCCTGACCGTCGGGCTCCTCACGCAGGACTGAGCGCCGCCTCCCGCGCGTCGACGACCTCCGCGCCGCTGACGACGCCCGACAGGCCCCGGCGCCCGCGCGTGAACGGGACCGCGACGACCGACACGACGGCGAACAGCCAGGCGGCCGGCGCAGCCACGTCGCCCGCCACCGCGAGCGCCGCCGGGACGTCCGTCGGCAGGTCGGTGAGCAGCCCCAGCGCTCCCCACAGCGCACCCCCCGATGCCGCGCGGGCGACGCGCTGCGCCGTCGTGCCGGGACGACCCGCCCAGCGCGGCGCGAGCCACACGGTCCGCTGCCCCCAGGACGCGCCGCTGCCGAGGAACGTCGGCACGACGAACACGAGCACGAACGGGACCAGCGTGCCGAGCAGCCACTGCCACCCGTCCGTGCCGTCGGGAAGCGGCTGCCCGAGTGCGTAGAGCACCGTGCGGTAGCCCACCTGGAGCACGACGCCGAGCGCGGTGACGAGCAGCGCGTCGAGCAGCATCCCCAGCCAACGGCGCCACACGGTCACCGGCCGCGCCCGGTCCCGGCGCGCCTCGAGCTCGGCCGCGCGCGGCATCCAGCGCAGCAGGAGGGGCGCCGCGAGCGCCCCGAGGAGCGCGCCGAGCGTGTTGGCCAGCACGTCGTCCACGTCGGCGACCCGGTACGAGCACGGGATGAGCCCGAAGATGCCGGTGTACTGCGTGGTCTCGACGAGCACCGACGCGGCCAGCCCGGACAGCGTCGTGACGACGACGCCGCGCCCGAGGTAGCGCCGGACCAGCAGGCCCCACGGGACGAACAGGACGACGTTGAACACGACCTGGAGCACGGCCGCGCTGCGCAGGGTCGCTCCCAGGCCGAGTCCCGCGGTGTCGTGACGGATGTCGGCGAGCGAGTGGAACGGCACGAGCTCGGCGCCGGCGACGCCGTACTGCGCGCACCACCGGGCGAGGTCCCCGCTCGGCAGCGGCAGGAGCGTGTACGCGACGAGGGCCACCCCGTAGACGGCGACGGCCGCGGCACCGACCAGGCGCCGGCCGCTCAGCCCGCCGTACCGGCGCGACTGCCACGCGAGCGCCGGCACGAGGAACGCCGCGAAGAGCAGCGCGCCGCCGATGACGCCGACGTACGCCGGCCACGTCCACCGGTCGATCACGCGCGCCCCCCGCAAGGCTCGGCGACGGAACGGCGGGCAGGGGTGCGGGTCGCGGTCACGCGCCCCAGTATCGCGGCGGCTCCCCCGGCACCGCGCTCCGGCACCTCGGTCGGGCACTCCGCTCGGGCGCCACACTCCGGCACCACGCTCCGACGCAGCGCCTCGCCGCCGCCCGGGCGAGCACCGACGACGACCGGCCCCGCCGGTGAGGACCTTCGGCGCGGCGTGGGGGCCGGACCCCGGCCTACCGTGGAGGTGCGGTCGGTCGCCACGGCCCGCCGAGGTCTCACGAGGACCGGTCCGGGGACCGCCCGCCGCGCACCGAGCGGTGCGCGCGGCCCGACGGACGAGGTGAGGACGATGAAGGCGGCGCGGTACCACGGCAAGGAAGACCTCCGGATCGAGGACGTCCCGGAGCCGGAGACCAGGCCGGGGACCGTGAAGATCCGGCCCGCGTGGACGGGCATCTGCGGATCGGACCTGCACCTGTACCTCGAGGGCCCGTTCCCGCCGGCGCCGTCCGAGACCCAGCCGCACCCGCTGTCGGGCGAGACGCTGCCCGTCGTCTTCGGCCACGAGTTCTCCGGGGTCGTCGAGGAGCTCGGCGAGGGCGTCGACGGCCTCGCGGTCGGGGACGCGGTCGTCGTCGAGCCGTTCATGGTGTGCGGCGAGTGCCCGCCGTGCCGGGACGGCCTCTACAACGCGTGCGTGAAGATGGGGTTCATCGGCATCTCGGGCCGCGGCGGCGGGCTGTCCGAGCACATCGTCGTCGAGCGCCGGTGGGTGCACCCGGTCGGCGACGTCCCGCTGGACCAGGCGGCGCTCATCGAGCCGCTCGCGGTCGCGTACCACGGGGTCCGGCTGTCCGGTGCCAAGGCGGGCGACACCGTGCTCGTCGGCGGCGCGGGGCCGATAGGCCTCCTCACGTGCGCCGTGCTGCACGCCATCGGGGCGCGCGCGGTCGTCACCGAGGTGAGCGGGGCGCGCAAGGCCAAGGCACTGGAGACCGGGGTGGCCGACGACGTGCTCGACCCGCGCGAGGTCGACGTCGCCGCGCGCGTCCTCGAGCTCACCGACGGCCGGGGCGCGGACGTCGCGATCGAGTGCTCGGGCGCGCAGCCCGTGCTCGACACCCTGACCCACGCGCTCAAGGCGGGCGGGACGCTGCAGATCGTCGCGCTGTTCTCCGAGCCGCCGACCCTCGACGTCATGACGGTGCTGCTGCGCGAGCTGACCATCAAGGGCGCCATCGGGTACGCCGACGACCACCCGGCCGTGATCCGCCTCGTCCAGGAGGGCAAGGTCGACCTCGCCCCGTTCGTCACGAGCCGCATCGCGGTCGAGGACGTCGTGGAGAAGGGGTACCGAGAGCTCATCGACCACAAGGACGACCACGTGAAGATCGTCGTGTCGGTGTGAGACGGCGGCCCGCGGCCCCCACCGTCCCCGGGGGCCGCGGGCCGCGCCGCTCGACCGGGCGGCCCGACCGGGCTGCCCCCCGCCCGCGCTCGACCTGCGGTGCGCGGCGCGGCGTGCCACGGTGGAGGACACGAGGCCACGGGAGGTGCGCATGGACGTCCTCGCCGCCCACGGCGACGCGATCGGCGCGTTCGACGCGCTCGTCCGCCCGCTGCGCGACGACCGGTGGGCGCTGCCCACCCCGGACGCCGACTGGACCGTGCGCGACCTCGTCAACCACCTCACGGCCGAGCAGCTCTGGGCGCCCGAGCTGCTCGCCGGGCGCTGGATCGAGGACGTCGGCACCGTCTTCGAGGGCGACGTCCTCGGCGACGACCCGGTGGACCGGTGGGTCGACGCGTCGGTCCAGGCCCGCGAGGCGTTCCTCGCGCCCGACGCCCTGGAACGCCGCGTGCACCTGTCCTACGGCGACGAGTCGGGTGCGGAGTACTGCGCCCAGATGACGTTCGACCTCGTGGTGCACGCGTGGGACCTGGCCCGCGCCGTCGGGGCGGACGAGGCGGGCGAGCCCGCGCTGGTCGCGTGGGCGCTGCGCTACGCGGAGTCGCGCTCGACGTTCCTCGAGCCGGGCCCGTTGTTCCGCGGCCCGCTCGACGTCGACGACGGCGCCGACGACCTCACGCACCTGCTCGCGCTCACCGGCCGCCGCCGCTGACGGTCGCACGCCGGGTGAACGTTCGCGGAACGGTCCGCCCGGTGGCGGGCCCGGCAGGACGGCTGCGCGGGTCGCGCGCGAGACTGGCCCCATGCCGCCCACCTCTCCGGGTCGCTCCCCGGACCAGCGCACGACGCACCCGTCTCCCCTGCTCCGGCCCGCCGCCGACCGCGGTGGCCGCCCGCTCGTCGTCGGGCACCGCGGGAACTCGGCCGTGGCGCCGCAGAACACGCTCGCGGCGTTCGAGGCCGCGTGGCGCGCGGGAGCCGACGCGATCGAGCTCGACGTGCACCTCACGGCCGACCGCCAGGTGGTCGTGCTGCACGACGACGTGGTCGACGAGACGACGGACGGGACCGGCCGCGTGGCCGGGCTCACGCTGGCCGAGGTGCGGGCGCTCGACGCCGGGTCGTCGTTCTCGCGCGCGTTCGCGGGCCAGCGCGTCCCGACGTTCGCGGAGGTCACGCGGTTCGCCGTCGCCCGCCCGGGCATCGGGCTGCTCGTCGAGCTCAAGGGCGTGTGGACGGTCGAGGACGTCCTGCTCGTGACCCAGCAGGTCGACGACGCCGGGCTCGCCGACCGGGTGGTCGTCCAGTCGTTCTGGCCGCCCACGGTCGCGGCGCTGCGCGACGCGGCGGGCCACCTCGACCGCGCGCTGCTGCTCGCGCTGCACCCCGACAGCCTCGCCGAGCTCGTCGAGGTGTGCGCGGACCTGGGGGTCGTGGCCTGCAACCCGGAGGTCGCGCTCCTCGCGCACGAACCGGGCCTGGTCGAGACGCTCCACGGCGCCGGGCTGCGCGTGCACGTCTGGACCGCGAACACGGCCGACGAGTGGGACGACCTCCTCACCCAGGGCGTCGACGCGATCATGACCGACCGCCCCGACCGGCTCGTCGGCTGGCTCGACGCCCGGTTCGACGGGTGGAGCGCGCACGGTCGCCCTAGCGTGGACGGATGAGCGCCACCCCGACGCCCGTGCCCGGTCCGCTCCCCACCCCTCCCGGCCCGCCCGACCCCGGCCCCGCCCGCACCCCCAGCGTGTGCGTGCTCGCCCTGACGCCCCTGCTCACGGTGGAGATCGAGCCCGCCGGGCCGTACGAGACGTCGCCCGAGGTGCACGTCCACCCCGGCGGCCAGGGCCTGTGGCTCGCGCGCATGGCGTACTCGCTCGGCGCGCAGGTCGTCGTGTGCGGCCCGTTCGGCGGCGAGACGGGCACGGTCGCCGCGCACCTCGCGCGCGCCGAGAACCTCGACCTGCGCGCGACGACGACCGGCGGGAACGGCGCGTACGTCCACGACCGGCGGAGCGGGCACCGGGAGGAGGTGGTGACCATGGACCCGTTCCCGCTGAACCGGCACGAGGTCGACGACCTGTACGGGACGGTGCTCGTGTCCGGGCTCGACGCCGCGGTGACCATCCTCACCGGGTCGGAGACCGCGATCGGGGTCCCGGGCTCGTTCTTCGGACGGCTCGCGCGCGACCTGCACGCCTCGGAGCGGCAGGTCGTCGCCGACCTCTCCGGGGAGCAGGCGCGCGCGGTCGCGGACGCGCCCGGCGCGGTGCTCAAGATCAGCCACGAGGAGATGGTCGAGGGCGGGTTCGCCGACGACGACACCGAGACGGCGCTGCTCGCCGCCGCGCGCGCGATGGTCGACGCCGGGCCGCGCGCGGTCGTCGTCTCGCGCGCGCACGACCCCTCGCTGCTCGTGACGCGCGAGCACACGTACACCGTGCGCACGCCGCGCATCACGACCGTCGACCACCG
>JAQSXO010000238.1 GCA_029256625.1 Cellulosimicrobium sp.
GCCCTGCGGGCGCACGCCCATCACCGCGAACGACCTCTCGAAGAGCTACGGCTCGCTCGAGATCTTCACGGCCGTCGACCTCGCGATCGACCGCGGCTCCAAGGTCGTCATCATCGGCCTGAACGGTGCGGGCAAGACGACCCTGCTCCGCATCCTCGCGGGCGTCGACCAGCCGGACACGGGCGTCGTCGAGGCCGGGCACGGGCTGCGCGTGGGCTACTACGCGCAGGAGCACGAGACGATCGACGTCGCGCGCAGCGTGCTGCAGAACATGGTCAGCTCGTCGCCGAACCTGACCGAGACCGAGGCCCGCAAGGTGCTCGGCTCGTTCCTGTTCACGGGCGACGACGTGCACAAGCCGGCCGGTGTGCTCTCGGGCGGCGAGAAGACGCGTCTGGCGCTCGCGATGATCGTGGTGTCCGGCGCGAACGTGCTGCTGCTCGACGAGCCGACGAACAACCTCGACCCCGCGAGCCGTGCCGAGATCCTCGACGCGCTCGCGCACTACGAGGGCTCCGTCGTGCTCGTGAGCCACGACCCGGGCGCGGTCGAGGCGCTCAACCCCGAGCGCGTGCTGATCATGCCCGACGGCACGGAGGACCACTGGAGCGCCGAGTACCAGGAGCTCATCGAGCTCGCGTAGCCCAGCGGCTGATTCGGGTCAGCTCCGATCGAGCGAACGCTGATCGAGGATCTCGTCCTCGACGTCGGCGTCGGCCCGCTCGCGCGGCGGCCGCTTGGGCTTCGCCCGCGCGGTGCGCTCGCGTTCCTCGGGAGACAGCGCGGCGTCTTCGAGCCCCTTGCGCTCCTGGTTCGCGGCCCAGCCGAGGCCGATGAAGGCGAGCAGGGCGAACACGAACCACTGCAGGGCGTACGACAGGTGCGGACCCTCGTCGCGGATCGGCCGAGCTGCCGCGAGCGGCGGCTCGTCGGCGTCGGCACCGTCCTGCACGAGGATCCCGTAGGCGCCCGTGTAGCTCGGCTCGCCGACGCGCTCCGCGAGCTCGTCGAGGTCGATGGTCGCGAGCTCGCGGCCCGAGGCCGTTCGGCCCGCGATGAAGCCCTCGTTCGCCTTGAGCCGGGCCGTCGCCTCGACCTGCCCGGCCGGCGCCGGCTCGTACTCGCTCGGCCGCCCGTCGGACCCCTGCGCGATCCAGCCGCGGTCCACGAAGAACACGCTGCCGTCGTCGAGCCGGAACGGCGTCACGACCTGGAAGCCCGAGCTGCCCTCGAACGGCCGGTTGCGGATGACCACCTCGTCGTCGGCGAGGTACTCGCCGGTGAGGGCGACGACCTGCCAGCGAGCGTCGGGATCGAACGTCTCGGGGTCGGGCAGCGCCTCGGCCACGGGGATCGGCTCCGCGTCGTAGTTGGCGTCGATGCGCGCGACCTCGGTGAGCGCCTCGGCGCGGCGGTTCAGCTGCCACGTGCCGAGCGCGCAGCACGCGACGGCGAACACGATCACGAGGGCCAGGTAGCCGGCCCACCTGGGGGAGCGGAGGAAGCCCCAACGGCTCATGCGTCGACCTCGCCGTCGATCGGGAGGCCGGAGAACGGCCGGACGGCGACGGGGAACGCCCGCGACTCGAGGAACCCGCGCAGGTAGTCGACGTGTTCGTCGCACGCGAGCCACGTCTTCGTGCGCGTCTCGTCGTGGATGCGGGGGTTCCGCCAGTCGATGCGCCACACGGCCGGCTCGCGGCAGCCGGCGCGCGAGCACGTGCCCGCCTCCGGGGCGGTGCCTGGCAGTCCGATCATCGCCCGCCCTCGCGGTCGTCGGATTCAGGTGCGCGAGCCCCAGCGCCGGGGTCGCCCGAGGCATCCGCTTCACCCGAGGCATCCGCTTCACCCGCAGCCTGCGCGTCGCCCGAGGCATCCGCGTCGCCCGAGGCGTCCACGCGACGCGAGCCGTCGGGCCCGGCGACCGGCACGATCGCCCCCGGCCGCTCGACGACGCCCTGCTCGCCGCCGCCGACGTTCGCGAGCACCACCGCGACGTAGGGCAGGAAGATCGCGCCGGCGGCGCACACGACGAGCCACCAGCCCTGCGCGAAGAGCATGAGGAAGATGCAGAGCACCCGGATCGACATCGCGATCGAGTACTTGATCATGCGAGCCCGCCGCTCCGCCTCGGGCGATGGCGGCAGCGTCGTGATCGTGTGCTGCTTGCTCATGGTGGTCGCCGCTGACTGGTCGGCGCTCCTCACCTCAAGCCTACGCTCGCCGGGGTCAGCCGGCGGACCGGTATGCGGGTGCATCTACACTGGGACGGGCCGCGCGGAGCCGCCCGACCCTGCCGCGATCGAGAGACTGGAGCCCATTCGATGACGACGACCCGCACCGTCCTGGTGACCGGAGGCAACCGCGGCATCGGATACGCCATCGCCGAGGAGTTCGTGGCGCAGGGCCACCGCGTCGCGGTGACAGCCCGTTCGGGGAACGGCCCGGAGGGCACGCTCACGGTGCGCGCCGACGTCACCGACTCGGCCTCCATCGACCGCGCCTTCGACGAGATCGAGGCCGCACTCGGCCCCGTCGAGGTCGTCGTCGCCAACGCGGGCATCACGCGCGACACGCTCCTGCTGCGCATGAGCGAGGACGACTTCGAGCAGGTCGTCGACACCAATCTCACGGGCGCGTTCCGCGTCGTGAAGCGCGCCTCGAAGGGCATGCTCAAGGCGCGCTTCGGGCGCATCGTGCTGATCTCGAGCGTCGTCGGGCTCTACGGCGGTGCCGGCCAGGTCAACTACTCGGCATCGAAGGCCGGTCTCGTCGGCATGGCGCGATCGATCACGCGCGAACTGGGGGCCAGGGGCATCACGGCCAACGTCGTCGCGCCCGGGTTCATCCGCACCGACATGACCGACGAGCTCTCCGAGGCGCAGCAGGAGCTGTACCGGGCGTCGATCCCTGCCGGGCGCTTCGCGGAGCCCGGCGAGGTCGCGCGCATCGTCACGTGGCTCGCGGGCGACGACGCCGGGTACATCTCGGGCGCGGTGATCCCGGTCGACGGCGGGCTCGGCATGGGGCACTAGCTCGGCTTGGGGCACTGGCTCCGCATGGGGGGCACTAGCTCGGCATGGGGCACTAGCTCAGCCTGGTCCACCGGATTTGTATATCAGAATATGCGCATGCTTCAATCGAAGGCATGTCTGTCGAACTCGCGGTCCGCCGCGCCCGCCGTGCCCCTCGCCTTCGCCCCGGCCGCATCGCCCTCGTCGCGCTGGTCTCCGGTGCGCTCGCGCTCGGCGCGGTGCAGCCCTCGTTCGCCGGCGAAGCGCCGTCGCAGGGCACTGAGTCGCCGCGCATCGAGGGGTTCGGGCTCGGCGACGGGCTCGAAGGGCTGATCGACCCGCGCGACGGGGCGGTGCGGCTCACCATCCCGGTGGCGGGACTCTCACTGACCTGGGACTCGCGACTCGTCGGGTCCGCGCGGGACGGGCTGCCGCACGGCTGGGGCTGGGGCTTCGGCCGCGTGCGGACCGACGGCAGCGTGCGCATGAGCACCGCGTCCGGAGAGTGGCTGGACCTCTCCGAGGAGTGGACGAGCGGGCTCGCCGGGTACGACCTCGCCGATCGCACCTTCCGTCGCGAGCCGGGCACGCTGCCCCCGCGGGCCGACGGCGTGCTCGTCGACGATGACGCCGCGTCGCGCGAGGTCGAGTTCGTGCTGCGTGAGCTGGCCGGGACGACCACCTACTACGGCCCGACGGGTGATCCGCTCGCGCAGGTGAGCGCGACGGGTGAGCGGCTCGACTGGGCGTGGAGCGCGGGCGACGAGCCCCGGCTGCTCGGCGTCGTGTCCGCCGACGGCGTCGTCACCCGGTTGGACTGGTCCACCGGGAAGGTCGAGATCGGCGTGGCCGCGGGTCACGCCGAAGGCGACGCGGCATCGCCCTGGGCCATCAGGTTCGACGCCGACGGGGTGCGCTCGGTGACCGACCCCGAGCAGGGGATCGTCCACGTCCGATCCGACGTCGGCGGGCTCGTGTCGGAGCTCGAGGGCGTCACGGGCGCGACGACCTCGTTCACCTGGCGGTCGGCGCCCGCCGACGGCGTCCCCGGTGTCGCCGAGCTCGCCACGACGGACCGGGACGGTGCGAGGCTCAGCACGCGCACCTGGTCGGCCCTAGACGGGGCGTCCGCCTCCGGCTGGCCGGTCACCGACCCGCTGGTCGGCATGGTCGGGTCGGGCGGGCACCGCACCGTGCTCTCCGACGGCGCGTCGAGCGTGACGTCGACGTACGACGCGCGCCAGCGCCTGACCGAGCGCGCGGTCGACGTCTCCACGGCATCCGGTACCCAGCGGATCCAGGAGCACGCCTTCGAGTACGAGGACCGCTCGGCGCTCCGGCCCGGCGTGTCGCCTCGCGACGTCGCAGCGCGCCCCACCCGGAGCGAGGTCACGTTCCGCGACGCCGGGGGCGCCACGCGCACCGTCACGGAGGAGTTCAGGTTCGACGCCTTCGGCCGCGTGGTCTCGCGTACCGCCGCCGACGGCACCACGTCCACCGTGAAGTACGACGACGAGCAGCCCGATCCGCACGTGCCGCCCATGGGCCTGCCCCTCGAACACCGCGTCGTCGCGCCCGACGGATCGACCACGCTCACCGTGGCCGCCCTCACCCCGAACCGCACGGCGACGGCCGCGACCGAACGCTACGCCGGCCCGTCCGAGGACGAGCTCGAGTCGACCGGGCGCACCGAGTTCGAGGTGCGGGAGGACGGGTTCGTGACCAAGCAGCGGCAGCTTCCGGCCGGCGGCGAGCCCGCCCTCGTCACGCGCTGGTCGGAGACGACCGATCTCGCGCGCGGCGAAGTGACGGTGACGGAGACCGTCGGCGTCGGCACCGACGCCGAGTCATCGAGCTCGCACACCACCTCCGTCGTGCACGGCGGCCTCGTGCGCCAGACCGACCCGCTCGGGAATGCGGTCACGCACGCCTTCGATGGCATCGGCCGCCAGATCTCGTCCACCGACGCGATCGGCCGTACCGTGCACGTCGAGTACGAGACGGCGCAGCGCGACGGCCGCAACGCGGTCACGACGACGGCGCCCGACGGCGTGGCCGTGACCCAGGTGAGCGACGTCCTCGGCCGGGTCACCGAGGTGACCGACAACATCCGCGACGGCAAGACCGCCGACGGCCACGCGCGGCTGATCGAGTCGCGCGACTACCGTGAACCGGGCGTCGTGCGGGTCATCGACGCGTGGGGTGCGACGACGGTCGCCCGCGAGGACGCGCTCGGACGACCGGTCGAGGCGATCGGGCCGAACGGGGCCGTGCTCCGCACCGCCTACGACGACGTCGCGGACACCGTGACCTCCGGCCTCACCCCGACCGGAAGCCTCGCCGACGCCGAGTTCGTCACGACCCAGGTGCGCGACGCGTCGGGACGAGTGGCCGAGCAGACCTCCGAACGTGCCGACGACGTGCCCGGGCCGTCGATGACGACCGAGTTCGACGGATTCGGCCGTCCGACCACGACCCGCAGCGCGGGCGCGGAGACGGTGGTGCGCTATGACGAGCTGGGGAACCCCGTCACGACGACGGTGACCCCGACGGACGGGGAGCGCGCCGACGGCACGACTCGGGGGGCACCCGTGGTCGCCGAACGACGCTTCGACCCGTTCGGCGCGAGCCTCGAGAAGACCCTGTCCGACGGCACCACGTCGCGCAGCGGGGGGTCGCGCACGCTGG
>JAQSXO010000239.1 GCA_029256625.1 Cellulosimicrobium sp.
GTCATCGCGCTGCTCACGCTCGTCGTCGTGCTCGGGGTGGTCGTCTGGCTCGTCGCGGCGGCCGTCGTCGACCAGTGGCCGCAGCTGCGCGACCAGGCGATCGACGGCTTCGACGAGCTCCAGGCCTACGTGCAGGACCTGCCCTTCCAGATCACCGAGGAGCAGATCGCGTCCGTGCGCGACTCGCTCGTCGGCCTGCTCCAGTCCGACGCCGTGGGCGCCGGGGCGCTCGCGGGCGCCTCGCAGACGGTCGACTTCGTCGCCGGGTTCTTCGTCATGGTCGTCGTGCTGTTCTTCTTCCTCAAGGACGGCCCGGCGATCTGGGAGTTCCTGCTGCGCCCGTTCGAGGGCGCCCGGTACGCGCGGGGGCAGCGGATCGGCGAGACGACGGTCCGCACGCTCGGCGGCTACCGATCGTCGGGGTGCCGCTCGTCATCCCGCTCTCGGTGCTCGTGTTCCTGCTCGCGTTCATCCCGCTCGTCGGGGCGACGCTGGCCGGGATCCTGTGCGCGCTCGTCGCGCTCGTGGCCGTCGGGCCGGTCGAGGCGCTCATCGTGGTCGCGATCGTCATCGCGGTGAACCAGCTCGAGGGCGACCTGCTCCAGCCCGTCGTCATGGGCCGCACGCTGCGCCTGCACCCGCTCGTGATCCTCGTCGCGCTGACCGCGGGCACCGTGCTCGCGGGTCTCACCGGCGCCGTGCTCGCCGTCCCGATCGCGGCCTCGATCTGGCGCGCGATCCAGGTGTGGGACGGGCCCGACCTCCCGGCGCGGTTCGCCCGTCAGAAGCGGCACGAGACCGTCGACGGCGCGCCCGCGTCGTCCTCGTAGGGCCGGGAACGTCGCGCCGCGGGCCGGGTTCAGTCCCGGCCGGGCAGCACCGACGCCACCCGGTCCGCGGACGCCACCTCGTCGGCCGCGCACGCGGGGAGCCAGTGCCCGGCGTCCAGCTCGACGAACCGGTAGGGCGCCTCGACGTGCCGCTCGGTGTCCTCGGCCGCCCACCGGCCCAGCGCGGGGTCGGACGCACCCCACACGTACGTCGTGGGAACCCGGACGGCGCCCACGGGCCGCGTCGCCAGCGGCAGCGCGCGGTACCAGTCGAGGGCGGCCGTCAGGGCGCCGGGCTCGCGCATGAGCGCGCCGCAGCGTTCGGCCTGCTCGGCGGGCAGACCGGAGCGGCGCAGCAGCGACGCGAGCCGCGGTCGCAGGAGTGCCTCGGGCAGGGCCGGGAGCTGGAACAGAGCGACGTACAGCGAGCGCAGCGCCTGGTCGGACCGGACGAGCGCGCGGGCCAGGGCCCGTGGGTGCGGGGTCGACAGGACGGTGAGGCTGCGCATGCGCTCCGGCGCCCACGCCGCGAGCGCCCACGCGACGCTCGCGCCCCAGTCGTGCGCGACGACGTGCGCCGGCCCGGTCCGTTCGAGGAGGGCGAGCACGTCGGCGACGAGGAAGTCGAGCCGGTACGCCGCGCGGGCGAGCGGGCGGGCGCCGGGGGAGTAGCCCCGCTGGTCGAGCGCCACGGTGCGCAGGCCGCGGTCGTGCAGGAGCGGCGCGACGCGGGACCAGCACGTCGAGTCCTCGGGGAAGCCGTGCAGGAGGACGACGGGCGGGCCGTCCGCGGGGCCGTCGTCGTGCACGTCGAAGGTCAGCGTGCCGCGACACATCGTGGTCGTACGGGGCGGGGTCATCGACCCAGCGTGCGGCGGGGGCGTCGCACCGGCAATCGGCGGGCACGCCCTGCGCACGAGCGGCGGGACGCCCCGCCGCGCGCGAGGATCGGGGCGACACCACCCACCTGGCACGAGCGAGGAGGAGCGCATGACCGGTCCGGACGACGTCCACGCGGCCCGTGCCCGGCTCGACGAGCTGACCGAGCTCCGGCGCGGCACCACCACGGCCGGCGCGCTGGAGTTCTTCGACACACTGCCGCCGGCCGACGTCGACGCGCTCGCCGGCCGCTGGCGCGGCGCGGGCCTGCCCACCGGGCACCCGCTCGACGGCGTGCTCGAGGCGTTGGGGTGGGTCGGCAAGCGGTTCGACGGCGTACGCGACGCGCACCCGCTCGTGTTCGCCGGCCCTCGGCGCGGCCCGTTCGCGGTCGACCCCGCGTTCGTGCCGTTCCCGCTCGTGCTGCGGTGCGCCCCGCTCCTGCGGCGGCCCGGCGTCGCGCGAGTCGTGCGCGCGCTGCTGCCGCTCGCGCGGACGCGGCGCCCTCGGGCGCGGCTGCGCACCGTCGTGCACCGCGGCGTGGCGACCGCGGCCATGACCTACGACGCGCTCCCCGTCGAGGACACGTTCCGTGCCGTCGACGACGACACCCTCGTGGGCCTCATGGAGTCCCGGGGCATGGAGCGCCCCTTCCTCTTCGTGCTGCGGCGCGCCGTGCCGATCCAGGTGCCGGGTCAGCCCACCTTGCCCTGGAGCAGCCGCCGCCAGTAGATCGTCGGCTGCACGTACCGGTCGAACAGCAGCAGGCTGCGGCGCGGGCGCGCGAGGTCCACGAACCGGAACCCCGGGTCGGGCCGGCGCCCGCGGTCGAACTCGGCGAGGAGCAGCTCGGCGCGCGACGTCGTCACGGGCGCGACGGAGTAGCCGTCGTACCGCTGCATCGGCGTGCCGCGGCGGCGCGCGGTGATGTTGCGCGCCACGACGGGCACCTGCCGGCGCAGCGCGCCGCCCGACGGCATCGCGTCGACC
The DNA here is from genome assembly GCA_029256625.1 of Cellulosimicrobium sp. Classification (GTDB taxonomy): domain Bacteria; phylum Actinomycetota; class Actinomycetes; order Actinomycetales; family Cellulomonadaceae; genus Cellulosimicrobium. The sequence continues at coordinate 2,700 of JAQSXO010000239.1, forward strand.
GCGGCCGCATCCCCGAGGCCCCAGACGCGCGGGTGGGTGACGTGCTGCAGCGTCTCGGGGTCGACGGCGACGAACCCGTCGCTCTCCGGCGTCGCGAGCCCGCTCTCGGCGACCCACGCGGGAGCGCGGTGCGGCGGCGCGACGTACAGGGCGTCGTAGCCGAGCTCGTCGGTCCCGTGCGGCCCGCGCAGCCGGACCGTGCGGTGCGCGGCGTCGACGGACACGAGCGTCGTCCCGGTGCGCACGCCGATGCCGAAGCGCCGTGCGGCGTCACGCAGGGCGGGCTCCGCGCGCGGGTCGTCCACGAGCCGCGGCGACTCGACGGCGAGCTCGACCTCGATCGCGTCCAGGACGCCGGTGCGGCGCCAGTGGTCCGCAGCCACGAACAGCGGCTTGAGCGCCACGGGGAAGCACGGCACGTGCCGGGAGGAGACCGCGAACACCACGCGGCCCGCCGTGAGCGACGACAGCAGGTCCCAAGTCTTGGACGCGAGGTCCGGCAGGTAGCTCGTCGCGGCGAACGGCGTGCGCACGGCCTGCTCCGCCCCGGGCACCGCGTCCCAGTCGACCTCCGAGCCCGGGCACACCGCGAGGTCCGCGTACCCGAGGGTGCGCCCGCCCGCGAGGTGAACGAGGGAGCGTCCGGGGTCGACCGCGACGACGCGGTCGACGTACCGGTGGACGCCGTCGGGCACGACGTCGTCCTGGGGCCGGGTGAGGTCGTCGAGCGTCGCCATGCCGGAGGCGACGTAGGAGAGCAGCGGCCGGTACTGGTGGGTGGTCCGGGGGTCGACGACCGCGACGTCGGGGCAGCCGTCGCGGCGCAGGCGTCCCGCGAGCGAGAGCCCGGCGTTGCCGCCGCCGAGGACGAGCACGTCGTGCTGCACGGGGGTGGTCATGACCGGTCCGTTCTGCCGGGGACGGGACGGTCCACGCTACGGCCGCCCCCGGTCGCACGCCGTCCCAGCCGACCGGCGACGGTCGCGCACGCCGCGACGAGCTCGGCCGGCCCCGCCGCGAGCACGTCCGCGTCGAACGCGGCGACCCGCGCGGCCAGCGCGACCCAGGACCACGAGCCCAGTGCCACCCGGCAGCGGTCGGGCGCCAGGACCTCGACCGCGCCGTCCTCGACGAACGGGACGACGGCCTGCGCCGGCGCGGCGAGCTCGACCCACCCGCGGCACGGCCACCCTGCCTCTCCTGCCGCCGGCGCGGACCCGGAGGACGGCGTCGACCCGGCGAAGCGGGCCGCGACGAACACGCCCACGTCACCACCGGGCAGCTCGCGGCGCACGAAGCGCGGCCCCGTCGGTTCTCGCGGCGTCGTGCGGTCCAGGCGGAACGTGCGCCAGTCGGCGCGGTCGAGGTCCCACGCGAGCAGGTACCAGCGTCCGTCGCGCACGACGACGTGGTGCGGCTCCACGCGCCGCGGCTCCGTCGCGGCACGGCCAGGGCCGGTCCCCGGCCCGTCCGCGCTCCCGGTCTCGGCTCCGGCTCCGGCAGCGGCGACGGGTGGCGCGTAGTCGAGGCGCAGCACCTCGCGCCGGCGCACCGCGGTGCTCACGGTGAGCAGGACGTCGAGGTCGACCGACGGCGCCGGTCGCCCGGGGTGTGCCGGGACCGGGGCCACGTCGACGGCGTCGACCCGGTGGCGCAGCCGCGCGGGCAGCACCTGGCGCACGGTCGCGAGCGCCCGCACGGCCGCCTCCTCGATCGCGTCGCCCGGCCCGCTCGCGGCGACGGTGCGCAGCGCGACGGTCAGCGCGACGACCTGCTCGTCGTCGAACAGCAGGGGCGGGAGCTCGGCGCCGGCGTCGAGGCGGTAGCCGCCGTCACGCCCGCGCGTCGCGACGACGCGGTAGCCGAGGTCGCGCAGGCGCTCGACGTCGCGGCGCACCGTGCGCGGGTCGACGCCGAGCCGCCGGGCGAGCTCGGGACCGGTGCGGTCGGGCCGCGCCTGGAGGAGCGACAGCAGCAGGAGGGTCCGGCGCGACGTCTCGGTCATGCGCCCATGCTCGCGCACCATGCGGACACTCTCCGCCCTGATGGGCCGAGAAGGTGGTGGCACGAGCCCGGGCGACGTCCGGGAGCGACGGGCGCCGCGACCGCGGGCCCGACGACCGACCCGGAGGAGACTCATGTCCGTCCAGACCACCCCCCACCTCAACTTCCGCGGCGACGCCCGCGCCGCGCTCGAGCACTACCGCGCGGTGTTCGGCGGCGACCTCGTCCTCACCACGTACGGCGACCTGGGGCAGGCGCCCGACCCGGCCGAGGCCGACCTCGTCGTCTGGGGCCAGGTCAGCGCGCCGAGCGGCTTCCGCGTCATGGCGTACGACGTCCCGGCGGGACGACCCTGGAGCCCCGGCGAGGCGCCGTTCTTCGTCTCGGTGCGCGGCGACGACGTCGAGGAGGTCCGCGGCTACTGGGACGCGCTCGTCGACGGCGCGACCGTCGTCGCCCCGCTCGCGTCGTCCGGCTGGGCGCCCCTGTACGGGATGCTCACGGACCGGTTCGGCGTGACCTGGGTGCTCGACGTCGCGGCGAGCCGCTGACCCACGCGCCGGGGCGCCCCTCGTCGTCGCGGGGGTGCTCCGGCCGCGGCCGTGGGCTGCCGCCCGACCGTGCGGCTCACCCGCTCCGTCCCGGTCCGCGCGGGCCCGCGCCCGCCTCCCTCCAGGTGCAGGGGACCGAACCGAGGGGGACCCCATGGCTGGAACCAGGAAGTCGGCACCGAAGAAGCCGGGCCGGCGCGAGGTGCCGGAGACGCCCGACACCGTCGACGCGCTCTACCCGCCGCTGCCCGAGCGGATACCGCTCACGCTCGAGTCCATCGCGGGCGACGAGCCCACCTACGCCGAGATGCTCGAGTCCATCTGCGGCGCCACCGACGACTCCCAGCCCGTCGAGCAGTACGACGGCACGCTGGGCGTCACCCAGGCGTACGTGAGCGCCCACCAGAAGCAGGCCGTGCAGGTGCAGTGGAACACCGGGCTCGGCGGCGTCTTCACCAACCCGGGCAACGTCGACGGCGTCCGGTGGGGCAGCGGCACGCTCATCGCCCCGGACCTCGTGCTCACGTGCGGGCACCTGTTCGACCAGAGCGCCGACGGGTGGGTCCTGCCTCGCCAGAACGGCTCGATGCAGGTCGTCACGCCGCAGCAGATCGCGACGAGCATGCACATCAACGTGCTCTACCAGGTGGACGCGAGCGGCGTGCTGCGCACCGAGGTGAGCTTCCC
>JAQSXO010000240.1 GCA_029256625.1 Cellulosimicrobium sp.
CCAGAGCCTGCAGAACTCCTGGAACGCCGCGGTCACCGGCACGAGCGGCACCCTCACCGCGACACCGAACGGCAACGGCGACGCCTTCGGCATCACGCTGTACTCGAACGGCAACACCACTCTCCCGACGGCCACCTGCTCGGCCTGACGGGGCGCCGGGGTGGCGGGACCGTCCGTCCCGCCGCCCCGGCGGAGGCCCGACAGCGTGATCCCACGCCGCTCCAGGCCCGGACGTGACCGGGCCGCGACGCCGCCGCACCGGAGGTCGCTCAGAGCCCCGTCTCGGCGTAGAAGCCCTCGATGTGGGCGCGGACCTCGCGCGCGGCGCGATCGCCGTCGCCCGCGGTCACGGCCTCGAGGACGGCGCGGTGCTCGGCGCGCAGGCGTGCCGCCGTCCGCTCCCAGGACGGCAGGGCGGCGCTCCCCTGGGCGACGTACGACTCGATCGCGCCGCGCAGCCCGGTCATGACCGCCTCGACGAGCGGGTTGCCCGCGAGCCGCACGAGCAGCACGTGGAACGACGCGTCGAGCTCGCGGAACTCCTCGGCCGCGAGCGCCGGGTCCTCCATGCGGTCGAGCAGCGCGCGTGCCGCGGCCAGAGCCCCGGCGACCTCCGGCGTGCCCGGTCCGGGCTCGGACCCTTCGCCGCCGGTGTCCCGCCCGGCGACGATGCGCTCGGCCGCCGCGCGGACGGCCCACGTCTCGAGGAGCACGCGCGTCTCGACCACGTCGCCCACGGCGAGCGTCCCCGACGCGACGTGCAGCCGCACGGCCGCCCCGAGGCCCGCGGCGGGCCGGTCGACGACGGTCGCCCCGGCGTCGGGACCGGAGCCCACGGCCGTGCGCACGATGCCCATGGCCTCCAGGACGCGGATCGCCTCCCGCACGGAGGGGCGCGAGACGCCCAGCTCCTCGGCGAGCGCGCGCTCGGCCGGGAGCCGCTCGCCGAGCGCCCAGCGGCCCGCGGCGAGGTCCGCCTCGATGCGGGCGAGGACGCGTTCGTGGGTGCGCACCCGCCCAGGGTAGGCGACCCCGGGTCGCTGTGGTCAGACCTCACGCCGTGCCGTGGTCTACAGTGGGCAATCTGTGGTCAGACCACAGCCGCGGCGCCTCACCGCGGCGGTCTCGGCAGGCGGCACGGACGCGGCCCGGCGAGACTGGACCGACTCGCCCTCCCTCGGAGCAACGATGCGCATAGCCCTCACCGCGACCTGCATCGGCGACGTGATGTTTCCCCAGGCACCGCGCGCCACCGCCCTCCTCCTCGAGCGCCTCGGGCACGAGGTGTTCTTCCCCGAGCGCCAGACGTGCTGCGGCCAGATGCACGTCAACACCGGGTACCTCGACGAGGCGGTCCCCGTCGTGCGCAACCACGTCGAGGCGTTCTCACCCGTGCTCGACGGCGAGTGGGACGCCGTCGTCGTCCCGTCCGGGTCGTGCACCGGCTCGGTACGGCACCAGCAGGGCATGGTGTGCCGGCGGGCCGGGCTCGACGACCTCGCGCGCACCGCCGAGGCGGTCGCCGCGAAGACGTACGAGCTCTCCGAGCTGCTCGTCGACGTGCTCGGCGTGACCGACGTCGGCGCCTACTTCCCCCACCGGGTCACCTACCACCCGACGTGCCACTCCCTGCGCATGCTCCACGTCGGCGACAAGCCGCTGCGGCTCCTGCGGGCCGTCGAGGGGATCGACCTCGTCGAGCTGCCCGCGGCCGAGTCGTGCTGCGGGTTCGGCGGCACGTTCGCGCTGAAGAACGCCGAGACGTCGACCGCGATGCTCGCCGACAAGATGACGCACGTGAAGGCGACGGGCGCCGAGGTGCTCACCGCGGGCGACGCGTCGTGCCTCATGCACATCGGCGGCGGGCTCTCGCGCATCCGCGCGGGCGTCCGCACGCTCCACCTCGCGGAGATCCTCGCGTCCACCAAGGACGCGCCCGCCCCCGCCGGGGCCGGCCCGTCGACGCGCGGGGGTGCCCGGTGAGCCGCACGTTCCTCGGCCTGCCCCTGCGTCGCGGCGCGCGCACCCTGCCCGACGACGTCGCGCGCCCGGGCGGGCACGGCACCTCGGCGGGAGCGGGGCCGGCGTCCGACGCGTTCGGCGACGTGCCCCACCCCGACGCGCCGCTGCGCTGGGGCGGGTCGTTCCCCGACGCCGCGCGCGAGGCCCTCCAGAACACCCAGCTCCGCCGCAACCTCGCGCACGCCACCTCGACCATCCGTGCCAAGCGTGCCGCCGTCGTCGGCGAGGTACCGGACTGGGAGGCGCTGCGCGACGCGGGCTCCGCGATCAAGACCGACGTCATGGCGCGCCTGCCCGAGCTCCTCGAGGAGCTGGAGCGCAACGTCGTGGCGCGCGGCGGCGTCGTGCACTGGGCGCGCGACGCGGACGAGGCGAACCGGATCGTCGCGGACCTCGTGAAGGCCAAGGGGGTCGACGAGGTCGTCAAGGTGAAGTCCATGGCGACGCAGGAGATCGGGCTCAACGAGGCGCTCGCCGCCGAGGGGATCGCGGCGTACGAGACGGATCTCGCCGAGCTCATCGTGCAGCTCGCCGACGACATGCCGTCGCACATCCTCGTGCCCGCGATCCACCGCAACCGCGCCGAGATCCGCGAGATCTTCCTCGCCCGCATGGGCGACGCCCCGCCCGACCTGTCCGACGTCCCGCGCGAGCTCGCCATGGCCGCGCGCGCCCACCTGCGCCGCAAGTTCCTCTCGGCGAAGGTCGCGATCAGCGGTGCCAACTTCGGCGTCGCGGACACGGGGACGCTCACCGTCGTCGAGTCCGAGGGCAACGGGCGTATGTGCCTCACGCTCCCCGAGACGCTCGTCACCGTCATGGGGATCGAGAAGGTCGTGCCCACGTACACCGACCTCGAGGTGTTCCTCCAGCTCCTGCCGCGCTCGTCCACGGGCGAGCGCATGAACCCGTACACCTCCCTGTGGACGGGCGTCACGCCCGGCGACGGCCCGCAGGAGTTCCACCTCGTCCTGCTCGACAACGGGCGCACCGACGTCCTCGCCGACGAGGTCGGGCGGGCCGCCCTGCACTGCATCCGCTGCTCGGCGTGCCTCAACGTGTGCCCGGTGTACGAGCGGGTGGGCGGCCACGCGTACGGGTCGGTGTACCCCGGCCCGATCGGCGCGATCCTCACGCCGCAGCTCACCAAGTCCTCCGGCGGGCTCTCCGGCCACCACGACCCGAACGCGTCCCTCCCCTATGCGTCGACGCTGTGCGGCGCGTGCTACGAGGTGTGCCCCGTGAAGATCGACATCCCGTCGATCCTCGTCGAGCTCCGGGCGCGCGAGGTCGACGCCGACCGCGGGCGCCCCACCGGCTGGGGCGCCGCGATGAAGGCGGCCTCGTTCGTCATGTCCGACGCGCGGCGGTTCGAGCTCGCGGAGAAGGCAGCAGGTCTGGGGCGCGTGGTCGCCGGGCCGAAGGGTCGGATCTCGACCCTCCCGCCTCCCGCGTCCGCCTGGACCCGCTCGCGCGACCTCCCGGCCCCCGCGAAGCAGACCTTCCGCGACTGGTGGCGCGACCGTCCCGCCCCCGCACCCCCGGTCGCCGACCCCGGGGATACGGGCGGGTTCGGCGCCGCGGCGACCGACAACCCCGGGTTCGGCGACGGGGGTGAGGGCCGATGAGCGCGCGCGACGACGTCCTCGCGCGCGTGCGCGCCGCGCTCGGCGGGGCGACGGCGACAGGCGGCCCCGCGGCGTCGGGCACCGTCGCGCGCGCGTATCGCGAGCACGGCGACCTCGCGCCGGGGTCGCCGGAGGCCGTGGACGTGCTCGTCGACCGGCTCGTCGACTACCGGGCGCACGTGCACGTGGCCGCCTCGGCGGCCGAGGTCGCCACGATCGTCGGCGACCTGCTCGCGGATGCGACGTCCGTCGTCGTGCCACCGCAGCTCGACGCCGCGTGGCTGGGCGCGCTCGGCGCCGGGACCGCCGTCGTGCCCGACGCGCGCGACGACCCCCGCACGCCCGACGAGCTGGACCGGGTGGACGCCGTCGTCACGGCCGCACGCGTCGCGATCGCCGACACCGGCACCATCGTGCTCGACGGCGAGCCGGACCAGGGCCGCCGCGCGATCACGCTCGTCCCCGACCTGCACGTGTGCGTCGTGCGCACCGACCAGGTCGTGGAGGCGGTCCCCGAGGCCGTGCGGCTGCTCGCCGCGCACCCGGAGCGACCGCAGACGTGGATCAGCGGCCCCAGCGCGACGAGCGACATCGAGCTCTCACGCGTCGAGGGCGTCCACGGCCCGCGCACCCTCCACGTGATCCTCGCCCCGCCGAGGTAGAGCCCGGGTAGGCCGAGGTAGAGGCGTGGTCACGACCAGGCCTCTACCTCGCGGACCACGCCTCTACCTCGGCCACCCGGCACTCATGCCCGACGGCGGTGGCGCACCTCGGCGAGGACGGTCGCCAGGCGGACCGGGAAGTCGTCCGGCGTGCCGGCCGGGAGCGCGTCGACAGGGAACCACGCGACGTCCTCGCTCTCGTCGCTCACGGCAGTCCGGGCGTCGGGGTCGGCGAACGCGACGAACCCGACGTCCCAGTGCGTGCGGCACGTCCCGAACGCGGCGGCGAGGTCGTGGCGGTGCACGTCGACGGGCGCGGCGGGAGCGACGGCCTGGCGCGCGGCGCCCGGGCGGTCGCCCGGGTCGGCGGACGGCTCGGGATCCGGGTCGAACGGGACGAGGTCGTCGAGGCCGCTCTCCTCGCGCGCCTCGCGGTAGGCGGCGCCCGCGAGCGTCGTGTCGCCCGGCTCGGTGTGACCGCCCACCTGGACCCAGAACTGGCCCTTGCGGTGGAAGCAGAGCAGCACGCGGTCGAGGTCCGGGCTGAGCACGAAGCAGCTCGCCGTGAGGTGCTGCGGTCCACCGTCGCGCCGGACGGCGTCGGCGCGCGGGCCCGCGTCACCGCGGACGAACGCGCGATACTCCGCCGCGAGCGCCGCCTGCCGATCGTCGACCGGCTCCCACCGGTCGAGGCGGGCGAGGGCGTCACGGGCGAGCAGGGCGGCGGGGTCGAGAGCGGTCACCGGGGAAGGCTACGCGCCGCCGTCGACGCCCAGCCTTCCGGCCCTGCGCCGGACGCTGCGACAATGGTGACCCGTGAGCGACCCTCAACACCACGCCGACGGCGGTCCAGCCGACACCGCGGCCCGAACCGACCCGGTGACCGCCGACCCTGTCGGGGGTCCGGCGCTGTTCGACCTCCCGCCCGGGTCTCGTGAGGTGCCGACGCGGATCGTGCTGCTCACCGGGGCGTCCGGCTCGGGCAAGACGTCGCTCACGCGGCGCCTCGGCCTCCCGGTCGTCGCGCTCGACGACTTCTACCTCGACCACGACCACCCCGACCTGCCGCAGCGGTTCGGCATCGTCGACTGGGACGACCCGCGCTCGTGGGACGCCACGGGCGCCGTCGCAGCGCTCGTCGACCTCGCGCGCACCGGGCACGCGGAGGTGCCGGTCTACGACATCCCGACGTCGCGCCGCACGGGGACGACGCACCTCGACGTCACGGGCTCGCGGGTCGTGCTCGCCGAGGGGATCTTCGCGGCGGAGATCGTCGCGGCCTGCCGCGCCCAGGACGTGCTGGCCGACGCGATCTGCCTGCGCCGGCCGCGGCTCATGACGTTCTGGTTCCGTCTGCTGCGCGACCTCGCG
>JAQSXO010000241.1 GCA_029256625.1 Cellulosimicrobium sp.
GCCCGACGTCACCTTGGCGAGCACGTCGGTGACGTTGGCCTCCTCGCTCACGCGGTGGATGGCGACGCCCGCAGCCTCGGCGACCGTGTCCGTCGCGCCGCCGCACGGGACCTCCGGCGCGCACACCACGACCTTGACGTCCTCTCTCGCGAGGTCGCCGAAGGTCTCGACGCCAGCAAGGTTGCCGGGCGGGGTGACGATCGTCAGCGTGTTCGTCGCGAACGCGACGGGGTCGGACGCGTCTCCCGCGTCGACGACCCGGGTCATGTTGCGCTCGTCCGCCGACGCGAAGACGTCGGCCGGCGCGCCGGCGAGGATCTGGTCGCCCAGGTCGGCGGACCCGGCGACCGACAAGGCCACCGTGACACCGTCGTGATCCGCCTCGAAGTCGGCCGCGAGGTCCGTGAACACGTCGCGCAGCGACGCCGCGGCGAGCACGGTGAGCGTGCGCTCCTCAGCCGGGGCGCCCGCGGCGTCCGTAGCACCGTCCGACGACGCGGCGTCGTCTCCCGCGCCCGTGCCGCACGCGGCGAGCGCGGCGAGCGCGGCGACCAGGGTCACCGCCCCGAGCGCCGCGAGGGCGCCTCGGGCCGGGCGGCGCGAGGCGGTCGTGCGGGTGCGTGCGGACACGCTCACGCGGTTCCTCCGGGGGTCTCGACGATGACGGTCGTCGCCTTGACGACCGCGACGGCCAGGCTGCCGGGCTCGAGGCGCAGCTCGCGCACGGCCTCGGTGCTCATGAGCGACACGACGCGCTGGCCGCCGCAGAGCATCTCGACCTGGGACATGACGGTGTCGCTCACGACGTCCGTCACGATCCCGACGAACCGGTTGCGCGCCGAGCGGGCGACGCCGGACGGGTCGGGCGTCGGGTGCGACTGCGCGACGGCGAAGCGCGCGAGCTCCGCGCCGTCGACGACCTTGCGCCCGGCGTCGTCGGCGTTCGCGGCGAGGTCGCCGGCGTCGACCCAGCGGCGGACGGTGTCGTCGCTGACCCCGAGCAGGCTCGCGGCCTCCCGAATCCGAAAGTGCGGCACAGATTCGATGATAGACCCGCATCTGCGGAGTCTCACGCTGCGGGCCGTGGGAAACAACGCAGTCGGCGAGCGGGCGCGCACCATGTCTCGCCACAGCGTCGATAGGGTGACGCATGGCCCTCCGACGACGCGCTCGTCCCGCCGCCATCCCCACGGACCGGCACGGGGCGCTCGCCGTCCTCGCGGCCGCCGTCGTCACCCTCACGCTCGCCGCGTGCACCGCGGGCGCGACGCCCGACGACCCGACCACCGCCCCGACGTCGGGCACGCCCACCGAGGGGCCGACCCCGACGTCCGAGGTCACGACCCGGGAGACCGCGTCGGAGGGGTTCCCCGGGGTCTACGCGGTCCCGGACGGGCTCTCCGCCGACGACCCACGGCCCGCCGTCCTCGCGTTCGGCGGGTCGGAGGGCGGGTCGCAGACCGGGCGGATGGTCGCCGAGGCGGTCGCCGGCCTGGGCTACCCCGCGCTCGGCATCGGCTACTTCAAGGACGTCGACCAGCCGTCGTCGCTCGAGGAGGTGCCGGCCGAGACGTTCCTCGACGCGCTCGCGTGGCTCCGGGAGCAGCCGGGCGTGGACGGCGACGCCGTCGTCGCGTTCGGCGTCTCGCGCGGCGGAGAGATGGCGCTGTGGCTCGCGGCGAACCGGCCGGAGCTCGTGCACGGTGCGATCGCCCCGGTCGGCGCCGACGCCGTGATGTGCGGGTACCCGGACTTCTCGCGCTCTGCCTGGACCGTGGGCGGGGAGCCCCTCCCGTGCTCGTCGGACGTGCACGCGCAGACCGCGGCCAGCCCCGAGGCCCGGATCCCGCTCGAGGTGATCGAGGGTCCGGTCGTGCTCGCGTGCGGCACCGAGGACGAGCTCTGGGACTCGTGCGCGTTCCTGCGGCGCGCGGAGAGCAGCCTCGCGGACCGTGACGCCGGGACGACCGTCGCGATCCGGGGCGACGGTGCGAGCCACTTCGTCGCGACGCCGCCCTGGCTGGACCAGCCCTGGGGCGACCCGGACACCGAGACGGAGGACCTGGACGTCCGCCGCCGGCTGTGGACGGCCGTCGACGAGGCGCTCGCGTCGCTCGACTCCTGACCTCGCTCGACGTCGGCGCAGCGTTCGCCTCCGGACACGACGACGAGCGTGCGCGGTCGTGTGGCACGCTCGGGCCGTGAGCGAGACCACGACCCGCGCGGACGTGCGCGTCGCCGTCGAGGACCCGACGGCCGACGACGTGCTGGCGCTGCTGCAGGAGCACCTGGACGACATGTACGCGACGTCCCCACCCGAGAGCGTGCACGCGCTCGACGTCGAGCGCCTGCGCGCGCCGGACATCACGTTCGTCACCGCGCGGTCCGCGGACGGCGGCCTCCTGGGGTGCGGTGCGCTCAAGCAGCACGACGCGACCCTGGGCGAGCTCAAGTCCATGCGCACGACGGCGGCCGCGCGGGGCCGGGGCGTCGCCGCCACGGTCCTCGCGCACCTGCTCGACGCCGCACGCGACCGCGGTCTGGACCGCGTGAGCCTGGAGACGGGCACCGAGGACTACTTCGCAGCGGCGCGACGGCTCTACGCGCGCCACGGGTTCGTCCCGTGCGCACCGTTCGCCGACTACACGGACGACCCGAACAGCGCGTACCTGACGCTCGCGCTCGCCTGACCGGGCCGCCTCCCGCTGAGGTAGAACCTCCGGCTGCGAGAGAGAGCTCGCCGCGTTCTCCGTCGCGACCGAAGGCTCTACCTCGCGACGGCGCGGTCGGCACCCCGACAGACAGGACCCCGTGACCGGTACCGGTCACGGGGTCCTGTGCGTCGGGTCAGGGAAGGCGTGGGAGCGCCGAGGTGTCATGCGTCGAGCTTCAGGCGAGCCCCGAGGGCGACGGCGGCGACGACGGCCGCTCCGGCGACGAGGACGAGGTCCTTGAGCACGTACTGGCCCAGGAGGGTCATGCCGTGGCCGAACAGCTCGCCGGCGAACAGCACGATCGGCGACAGGATCCCGGCCATCGCGACGGCGAGGGCGACCAGGCCGGTGCGCAGCAGCCGACCGGTGACGAGCGTCAGGCCGATGAACGTCTCGAGGACCGCGGTGAAGATCACGGCCGCCGTCCCGCCGACGAGGCCGAACGTGAGCGTCTCGACGGTCCGCGCCGCGATCGACTCCGCCGGGCTCGCACCCGGGAAGAACTTGAGGACGCCGAACCCGAGGAACACGAGGCCGAGGGCGACGCGCAGCGCGGGGACGGACCAGCGGGTGAGGAACCGCGCGGTCGCGTCGACGGCCGCGTCGACGCGACCGGTCAGGCGCTCGGTCAGGACGGCGACGCGGCGCGGGGCGGGGGACGTGGTCGACGTCGTGGTCGGGCGGACGGCGCGGGGACGACCGGCGGTCGTCGGGGCGGTGGTGGACATGCTCGAACCTCTTCCGGTGACGGTCGCGGTCGGGTTGACCGCCCCTGGAAGGAGGGCGTCGCCGGACGCCCCGTGGGCATCAGCGCCGCGATTTCACCCGTCCCGTGGCCGTGACCTGGTGGTTCGTCCGCAGCCGTGCTGGGCCCTTCCGGTCAGCGCGTGCGCGGCCGCTCCGACGGGTCCCAGCCCGGCCGCGGGGCGCGCGCGGCGACCGACGCGTCGCGCGCGCGGTAGACGACGTAGGGCCGGAAGACGTACGGCACGGGGGCGGAGAACGCGTGCACGAGCCGCGTGAACGGCCACAGGATGAACAGCAGGTTGGCGGCGACGATGTGGAGCTGGAACGCCGCGGGCACGCCCTCCATGAGCGCGGGCTGCGGCTGGAGGTACCACAGCGACCGGAACCACGGCGAGATCGTCTCCCGGTAGTCGTACCCGTGGCCGCCGGCGAGGAGCTGCGTCTGCACGGTCGCCCACGACCCGAGCAGGATCGACGCCGCGAGGAACACGTACATGGTCTTGTCCATGCGCGTCGTCGCGCGGAAGACGGGACCCGTGGTGCGGCGTCGGTAGATGAGGATGAGCAGCCCGGCGACGAGCGCGACCGCCGCGATCGACCCCATGTACGTGGCGACGAAGTGGTAGGCGACCTCCTTGATGCCCACCGCCTCCGTCCACGACTTGGGGATGACGAGCCCCATGAGGTGCCCGAGGATCACGAACAGCAGACCGAAGTGGAACAGCGGCGAGCCGAGCCGCAGCAGCCGCTTCTCGTAGAGTTCGCTCGACCGCGTGGTCCAGCCGAACTTGTCGTACCGGTACCGCCAGATCGACCCCACGACGAACACCGCGAACGTCACGTACGGGAACACGACCCACAGCAGGATCTCGCCCGTGCTCACCCCGCTCATCGCACCGCTCCTCCGGTTCGGTCGGCCCCGGTGCCGTACGGCTCCAGCGCGAACGGCTCCATCCCCACGAGCTCGGCGGGCGGCCCCGCCGTCACGAGCTCGACGTACCGCTGCTGCGTGCGCTCGTCGAGCGGCGGCAGCGTGAGGCACACCGCCTCGACCAGCCCGGTCCACGGGCTCGCCATGCTCTCGAGCGCGGTCCGCAGCACCTCGATCCCGTCGCGGTGCGAGGCCAGCAGGCCCGCCGCGATCGTCGCGTCGTCGCCCTCGGTGCGGGCCGAGAACTCGAGCACGGTGGGCAGGTAGTCGGGCAGCTCCGAGCCCGTGACCTCCCATCCGGCGGCCCGGTACGCCTCGACGAACGCGACGAGCGCCGTCCCGCGCCTCCGGGTGTCGCCCGCGGCGTAGTACGACAGGTACATCGAGCACTTGCGCTTGAGGTCGAACGTCGCGACGTAGCGGGCCTGGAGCTCGCGCAGGCCTCTCGCGTCCGCGCGCGCCGTCAGCACGTCGCAGAACGCGTCGAGGCGCTCGCGGACCGGCGCGGGCAGCCCCGGTGTCGACGCCCGGACGGCGACGGCCGCGTCGAGCACGTCGGCGTCGGGGTAGGCGAGCAGCACGGACGCCGCCATGTGGGTCGTGCGGCGCTGGGTGCCCGACGCCGCGACGGGCGACAGGTGGTCGGGCTGCGGCCCGCGCGGTCGCGCCCCGGGCCGCAGCGCGGGGGTCGGGAGCAGCGAGCGCGTCCTCATCGGGTGCCCCCGTCGGGCTCGACGCCGGGTCCGTTCCCGGGCGCCGGTCCGCCTGCCGACCCACCGGGCGCCGACGGGCCGGGGATCGTGTCGTGGCGTGCGTCCTGGCGACCTCCGGGCAGCGAGCCGGGGCCCCCGGGGGTGACGCCGCCCGGTGCGCCCGACACGTCGCCCGGCTCGGGCCCCTCGCCCGGCGGGAAGAGCCCGGGCGGGCGCCCGTTGCCGTCCCAGTTGAGGAGGTTGACGCGCCCGGGCGTCGAGGGCCCGTAGGGCGAGTCCGCGGTCTGCCGCGCCTGGAGCACGTGGAAGTTCTCGACCGCGACCGGGACGGGGCTCCCCGACGTCTCCCCGAACGGCCCGGCGCCGGTGAGGCCCATGCCGCCCATGCCGGGTCCGCCGTCGTAGTCCAGCGAGCAGGAGAGCTCGTCGAGCTCGCGGGCGATCTCGGTGTGGGCGGTGGGGATGACGTATCGGTCCTCGTACTTGGCGATGGCCAGGAGGCGGTACATCTCCTGGACCTGCTGCCCGGTCATGCCGACCGCGGCCGCGGTGCGTTCGTCGGGTTCGCGGCCGAGG
>JAQSXO010000242.1 GCA_029256625.1 Cellulosimicrobium sp.
CCGTCGGGAGCGGTCGCGGGCAGCCGAGCAGGATCGGCCACGCTCCGGGCGGCTGAGCTGGTGCGGGCTGCGGCATTCACCCTCCGACGCTAACCGTCCACCTCGCGAGGCCCGGCGCGGCGCGCCGGGGGGTCCGCGACCCGGTCCGGCAGGGAGCACCGGTCCGTGGCGGCCCCCGACGGGTCGTACGCGAGGCGGGACGACGAACGGCCCCGGATCACGAGAATTCGTGTTCCGAGGCCGTCGTTCCGAGCATTTCCGGGACGTTCTCCCGGAGAAGTATGAAACAGCGCGCACCGCGCAGGGGGCAGGCGATGCGCGCTGTCGAGGACTATCTTGCACGGCGGGATGCCAGGCGTCAACACGGATGGCGGACCTGGACGGGTGAACCACCCCGGCGCACCAGGAGGCGCCTGAGAACCACCTGGACGAGCGTCCACAACTCGCGCGGAATTCTGCGAATTCGACGCCCGGGAGCGCCGCCTCGACGGTGTGGCGCGCCTCACACCGTGAGCCTCTCGCCCGACCCCGCGGCGGGCTGCGGGCTCTCGGCAGGATACGTCGCCGTCGTCGGCCCCCTCGCGCGCCGGGCCCGACGACGGCCCCGCCGCCCGGCCCGCACGCAGCCGCCACGGCGCCGCGACCGGCGGCGTCACAGGATCTCTCCCGTTCCTCTGGCCCCCCGGCACGACGCCTCTGAGCGAGGTCCACACGGGCGACCTACCGTAGGAGGACGCCCGTGGCCCGACGCCGGTCCCTGGCGCGCGGCCGTCGTCCACGGCCGGTGGCGGCGGGTGGTCCTGCCCCGCCGACGACCGGAAACCCGCACCACGTGACGACGCCTCCAGCACCCCGCCCCGACAGCGACGACTCCCCCACCCCGCGCCCCGCGCCCCACGACGCCGGCCGCGAGGCGGGCCGCGCCGCCGCGGAGACCGCGCCGGAGAAGGAGCGCGAGGCCCCGGCTCGGCTCTCCCTCACGCAGGTCGTCGCGAGCTCTCTCGCCGCCGTGAGCACCACGGTGCTGCTGTCGTACTTCGGGACCGCCGGCACGATCATCGGCGCCGGCATCGCGAGCGCCCTCACCGTCGTCGCGAACTACGTCTACACGCGCTCGATCCAGAAGACGCGCGAGCAGCTCGTGCCCGTCGTCGGCAAGGTCGTGCAGGTGACCACCGGCGGGAGCGCCCCCCGCGACCGCGCGACGACCACCACCGCCACGACCGCCACCACCGCCGTGGCGAGCGTGCCGCGCGGGACGGTCGTCGTGGATGACCCGGCGTCCGACGCGGGGGCGACGGCCGCCGTCGACGCGGACCACGCGCCGCCGGCGACGGAGGAGACCGCGGACGGGGGCGACGCCGGCGCGCCACCCGAGCCGGGCACGGACCCGGAGCAGCCGCAGAACGCCTGGCTGCGGCTCGTCGACCGCTACGGCCGCGGGCGGGTGCTGACCGTCTCGGCGCTCGCGCTGTTCGTCGTCGTGATGGGCGTCGTCCTCGTGGTCGAGCTCGCGATCGGCAAGCCGATCTCGGACGCCGTGCGCGGCGTGGAGGGCTCGGGCACGACGATCAGCCGCGAGCGCTCGACCGGGACCGACGACCCCGCGACCCCCGCGCCGTCGAGCCCGGCCGTCGACCCGTCGACCGTGCCCACGCAGGAGCCGGCGCCCGCTCCGTCGACCACGCCGGCTCCGGCACCGACCGACGAGCCCTCGACCACGCCGACGCCGGATCCCACCGACGAGCCCACGCAGGAGCCCTCACCGGACCCGACCACGCCGGCGCCGGACCCGACCGGACCCACCCCGGGAACGGGCGAGGGCGCCGGCACGGGAACGGGCGAGGGCACCGAGGCCGAGACGAGCGGGAGCACCGGCACGGCGCCGACCCACGCACCGTCCGCGCCCGCCGCCTAGGACCGCGGCCGGACGACGACGGGTGGGAGGATCCGAGGATGCGCCGGTCCCCGCACGCTCCCGCCCTCCGCGCTTTCGCCCTCCCGCTGATCCTCCTGGCCGGGCTCGCCTCGCCGCTGGCAGGGTGCGCGGCCGACGACTCCGACGGGGCCGCCGCGCCTCCGGAACGGCCCGCCGACGTCGACGGGACCGTCGACAGTGACGAGGGCGCGCCGCGGCTCGTCGACGCGTCCGACCCTTACTACGAAGGCATGTCGCTCCTGTCCGCGAGCACCGTCGTCCTGGACGCCGACGGGGCGCGGGTCGACGGCGACACCCTGGTCGACGGCGACGCCGTGGAGGTGTGGGCCGAGGTGTGCGCGGAGTCGTACCCGGTGCAGTGCCAGGTGGTCGCGGTCCGCGTCGTCGGCTGAGCGGGCACGCTCGGCGAGCAGAGGGACGTTCGGTGCGCCTGGCCAGATTCGAACTGGCGACACCCGCTTTAGGAGAGCGGTGCTCTATCCCCTGAGCTACAGGCGCGCGACCCCGGGGCAGGGCCGGGGGACAGCCTAGCCGCCGGCGACGGTCCGAGGCGAAGCGCGCCACTCTCCGGTCTCGGTCGCTCGCCGGGGGCCGGGCCCCGCGCGAGGATGAGCGCATGCCCACCGGACCTGCCGACGCGCCACGCCGCGTCCTCCTCGACTGCGACCCCGGCCACGACGACGCGATCGCGATGCTGCTCGCGCACGGCAGCACCGCGGTCGACCTCGTCGCCGTGACGACGGTCGCGGGGAACCAGACGCTGGAGAAGGTCACGCGCAACGCGCTCGCGGTCGCCGAGCTCGCGGGGATCGACGCCCCCGTCGCGGCGGGGTGCGACCGCCCGCTCGTGCGGCCGCGCATCGTCGCGCCGGACATCCACGGGGACTCCGGCATGGACGGGCCGGTCCTGCCCGCCCCGCGCCGCGCCGTCGACCGGCGCCACGCGGTGGACCTCATCGTGGAGACCGTGATGGACGCGGAGCCGGGCGAGATCACGCTCGTGCCGACGGGGCCGCTGACGAACGTCGCGATGGCGGCGCGCAAGGAGCCGGGCATCGTGCCGCGCGTGCGGGAGGTCGTGATGATGGGCGGCGGCTACCACGTGGGCAACCGCACGCCCGTCGCGGAGTTCAACGTGCTCGCCGACCCGGAGGCCGCGCACGTCGTGCTGAACGAGCCGTGGCCGGTGACGATGGTCGGGCTGGACCTCACGCACCAGGCCGTCGCGACGCCCGACGTGCGCGAGCGGCTCTCCGCGCTCGACACTGCGGCCGCCCGGTTCGTCGGGGAGCTGCTCGACTTCTACGGGGCGACGTACCGCTCGGCGCAGGGCTTCCCCTACCCGCCCGTGCACGACCCCTGCGCGGTCGCGGCCGTGATCGACCCCGAGGTCCTCACGACGCGCCGTGCCCCGCTGGACGTCGAGCTCCACGGCGCGCTGACCACCGGCATGACGGTCGCGGACCTGCGCGGCGACGAGCCCGCCGCTGACGAGTGCCGCACCCAGGTCGCGGTCACCCTCGACCGCGCCCGCTTCTGGGACCTGGTCCTCGACGCCCTCCGACACCTCGCCGACCCCGCCTGACCGCTGAGTGCATGAATTCGTCGCGCTCGGACACCTCGAGCGCGACTATTTCATGCACTCAGCGGGTGGGGCGGGTGTGGGTGACGAAGCGGTAGCGCAGGCCGGTGGACGAGGTCGCCCAGTCACCCGGGTGCACCGTCCAACCGGTGGGGGCCTCGGGCGCGAACGTGTCGCCCTCGACGACGACGTCGATCTCGGTGACGACGCACCGGTCCGCGAGCGCGACCGTCGCGGCGTAGAGCTGCGCTCCGCCCATGACCCAGACCTCGCCCGACCCCGTGTCGCGCGCCGCCGCGCGGGCGGCCGCGAGCGCCTCCGCGACCGACCCGGCCACGCGCACGGGCGCGCCGGCCTGCTCGGCCGGGCGACCGCCGTCGGGCACCGCGCCGCCGGACGCACCGACGCGCGGCGAGGGCTTCCCGGGCGACCACTCCGGCTGCCGCGTCACGACGACGTTCACACGCCCGGGCAGGGGCCGGAACCGGGGCGGGAGCGAGTCCCACGTGCGGCGGCCCATGACCACGGGGTGGCCCGACGTGACCCGCCGGAAGTGCGCGAGGTCCTCGGGCAGGTGCCAGGGCATGGTGCCGCCCGCGCCGATGACGGGTCGCCCCGCGGCGTCGCGCGCCTGCGCCCAGACCAGCCCGAGCGTCGGCCTGCCGGGCGTCCCCTCCCCCACCGCCGTCAGACCGCGATCGGGGCCTTGATCGTCGGGTGGTGCTGGTACCCGACGACCTCGATGTCCTCGTACTCGTACGCGTCGATCGAATCGCGGGGCGCGAGGCGCAGGGTCGGGTACGGGTACGGGTCGCGCGTGAGCTGCTCGCGCACCTGCTCGACGTGGTTGTCGTAGATGTGCACGTCGCCCCCGGTCCACACGAAGTCCCCGACCTCGAGCCCGGTCTGCGCGGCGACCATGTGGACGAGCAGCGCGTACGACGCGATGTTGAACGGCACGCCGAGGAACAGGTCGGCCGAGCGCTGGTAGAGCTGGCACGACAGCTTCCCGTCGGCCACGTAGAACTGGAAGAACGCGTGGCACGGCGGCAGGGCCATGTTGTCGATCTCCGCGACGTTCCACGCCGAGACGATGTGCCGGCGCGAGTCGGGGTTCGCCTTGATCTGCTCGATCACCTGCGCGACCTGGTCGACGTGGCGACCGTCCGGCGTCGGCCACGAGCGCCACTGCACGCCGTAGACCGGGCCGAGCTCGCCGTCGGCGTCCGCCCACTCGTCCCAGATGCTCACGCCGCGCTCCTGGAGCCAGCGGACGTTCGAGTCGCCACGCAGGAACCACAGGAGCTCGTACGCGATCGACTTGAGGTGAACGCGCTTGGTCGTGATCAGCGGGAAGCCCTGCGACAGGTCGAACCGGAGCTGCCGCCCGAACACGCTGCGCGTGCCCGTCCCGGTGCGGTCGCCCTTGTGGGTGCCGTGCGCCAGGACGTCGCGCAGGAGGTCCTCGTACGGGGTCGGGACGGGCCCGGGAGCGTTGCGCGACGGCGCAGGCTCGCCGGTGCTCACGGGTGCGGTCGGGGCGTCGGTCGCGTCGAGTGCCACGCCCGCCAGTCTAGGCACCGCATCCGGCCGGGCGAGGGTGACGCACGGCACGCCGCCGTGGTGTCACGGAACGGCTCGCCGCCCGGTCAACAGGGTGAGCGCACCTCACGGACGCCACCCAGGTCGCCCGGATCGCGCCGCACAGGAGGCAGTGATGGAACGCATCGTCGTCGTCGGTGGGGGCTACGCCGGGTTCACGGCGGCCCGGGAGCTCGAGAAGCGCCTGCGGCGCGAGCTGCGCCGCGGCGAGGTCGAGCTGGTCCTGGTCGACCCGCGCCCGTACATGACCTACCAGCCGTTCCTGCCCGAGGTCGTCGCGGGCTCCGTCGAGGCGCGGCACGCCGCCGTCGCCCACCGGAGCCACCTGCACCGCACGCGCCTCGTCGACGGCACGGTCGAGCGCGTCGACCACGCTCGCCGCGCGGTCGTCGTACGGCCGCGCGCGGGCGAGCCGTACGACCTGACGTACGACACGGTCGTGGTCACCGCGGGCGCCGTGACGCGCGTGTTCCCCGTGCCGGGCGTCGCCGAGCACGCGATCGGCATGAAGCACGTCGAGGAGGCCGTCGCGATCCGCGACCGGCTGCTC
>JAQSXO010000243.1 GCA_029256625.1 Cellulosimicrobium sp.
CGCTCCGGCGTCGAGGTCATCCTCGACTCGTCGATCAACAACCCGGCGGGCGTCGCCGCGACCGTGCACGTCGACGCGCCGCGGCGTGTGCGGGTCAGCGCGTCGCTCCTCGTCACGCGTGCCCAGGGCTACGGGAACCTCGTCCGCGCGGAGCTGCGCCACCGCGTCCCGGCGCCGAGCGTCGAGCAGGAGATCGCCGACGCCGCCCGGGCCGCCCGCGCGGCCGACCTGACCGTCGTCGTCGTCGGCACGAACGAGGAGGTCGAGTCCGAGGGCTGGGACCGCACGTCGCTCGCGCTGCCCGGCCGCCAGGACGAGCTCGTCGAGCGCGTCCTCGACGCCGACCCCGACGCGGTCGTCGTCGTCAACGCGGGCGCGCCCGTGCTCCTCCCCTGGCTCGACCGCGCCCGCACCGTGCTGTGGGTCTGGTTCCCCGGCCAGGAGGCCGGGCACTCGATCGCGGACGTGCTCGCGGGCGCCGTCGAGGCGGCCGGCCGCCTCCCCTGGACCCTCCCGGCCGCCGAGGTCGACGTCCCCGTCCCGCACGCGGTCCCCGACCAGGGAGTCGTCGAGTACGTCGACGGCGTCCACGTCGGCTACCGCGCGTGGGAGCGCTCGGGCGCCGTCCCCGCCGCACCCTTCGGGCACGGGCTCGGCTGGACGACGTGGTCGTACGACGCGTCCGGCGAGCCGGAGCACCTGCCCGCCCGCACGCCCGACGGCGACACGACCCTCACGGTCCGCGTCACCAACACCGGGTCCCGCGACGGCCGCGAGGTCGTCCAGGTCTACGTCGAGCCCCCGGTCGCGCCCGCGTCGGCCCCGGTCGCCGAGCGCGACCGTCCGGTCCGCTGGCTCGGCGGGTTCGCCGTCGTCGACGTCGCCGCGGGGGCCTCCGCCGACGTCACCGTGACCGTCCCCCGCCGTCAGCTCGAGGTGTGGGACACCGACAGCGGACGCTGGCACCTTCCGGCCGGGACCTACCGGCTCCGGGTGGGGCGTTCCGTCCACGACCTCCGCCTGGACACCGCGGTCCGGGTGCAGGAGAGCACCACCGAACAGGAGTAGCCGGACCGCGGTCCACCCCGGGGCGACCCAGCGCCCCACGCAGCACTCACGCAGCTCTCACGCAGCGTGCGCCATGCTCGACCGCCCCCGGCACCGCGCCGGGGACGAAGTTCCCTCGAAGGAGAGAGATTCATGAGGTTGAAGGCCTCCGCGATCGCCCTCGGCATCGCGACAGCACTCGTGCTGACCGGCTGCTCGTCGTCGGGCGGCAACGACGACGACAGCACGACCAGCTCCGGCGAGGGCGCCGCCCTCACCATCGCCAAGCCGGACGGCGCGATCGCGACCGAGTCGAACAACCCCTGGATCGGCGACTCGTCCGCGCTCAAGCTCGGCTACGTCAACGCGATCTACGAGCCCGTCGGCATCGTCAACGTCGTCAACCCGTCGGACGAGGTCCGCCCGTGGCTGGCGTCCGAGATCACGTGGTCCGAGGACTACACGTCGGTCACGCTCACGACCCGCGAGGGCGTGAAGTGGAGCGACGGCAAGGACCTCACGGCCGACGACATCGCGTACTCGTACCAGATCCTCGTCGACACGCCCGAGCTCAACACCGCGGCGCTCGACATCAAGGACGTCGCCGTCGACGGCGACAAGGTCACCGTCACGTTCGGCACGCCGATGTTCGCCAAGCAGGACAAGGTGCTGCACCGGTTCGTCGTCCCGAAGCACGTGTGGGAGGGCGTCGCCGACCCGACGACCGAGACGAACCCCGACCCCGTCGGCACCGGCCCGTACACGCTGACGAGCTTCAGCACGGAGAGCGTCCAGCTCGACGCGCGCGACGACTACTGGGGCGGCGAGCTCGCGGTCCCGACGCTGTACTACGTCTCCTACAACGACAACAGCGCCCTGACGACCGCGCTCGCCAACGGCGACGCGGACTGGGCGCAGGCGTTCCTCCCGAACGTGCAGTCGGCGTTCGTCGACAAGGACCCGGAGCACAACGTGTACTGGGCCCCCGCCGGTCTCGGCATCGACGCGATGTTCGTCAACACGACCAAGAAGCCGTTCGACGACGTCGCGTTCCGCCAGGCCGTCAACATGGTCCTCGACCGCGAGCAGCACCAGCAGATCGCCCGCGAGAGCGGCGTCCCGCTGCTCACCTCCGTCACGGGCCTGCCGACCCCGGCCGG
Source organism: Cellulosimicrobium sp. (assembly GCA_029256625.1). GTDB lineage: Bacteria > Actinomycetota > Actinomycetes > Actinomycetales > Cellulomonadaceae > Cellulosimicrobium. The sequence continues at coordinate 2,208 of JAQSXO010000243.1, forward strand.
TGACCCGTTCATCTCCGACGAGTTCGCGGGCGAGGAGTACGAGGTCGACGTCGACGGCGCCAAGAAGGTCCTCACCGACGCCGGGTACACGTTCGAGGGCGACGCCCTGATCGACCCCGACGGCCAGCCCGTCACCTTCCAGCTCAGCGTCCCGCAGGGCTGGAACGACTACGTCACCGGCATCAGCCTCATCGCGGAGTCGGTCAAGGCGATCGGCGTCGAGGCCACGGTCGACACGCCCGACTCGGACTCGTGGTGGGCCGCCAAGGGCACGGGCGACTTCGACGCGATCCTGCACTGGACCGAGACCGGCGCGACGCCGTACGACATCTACAGCGACACGATGGACGCCCGCTGGCTCAAGCCGGTCGGTGAGGCCGCGGACTACAACTTCGGCCGCTTCGACAGCCCGGAGGCCACGGCCGCCCTCGACGCGTACCTCGCGGCGACGACGGACGAGGACCGTGCGACGGCCATCGCCGAGGCGCAGAAGATCTTCGTGGACCAGGTCCCGGTCATGCCGATCGGCACGCGTCCGTTCATCACGGAGTTCAACACGCGCAACTACGTCGGCTGGCCGAGCGACGACGACCCGTACATCAACGCGGACCCGACGCAGCCGACCGCGGTGCTGATCCTCACCCAGCTCAAGCCGGCCGAGTGAGGTCACCGAGGCTCGCGCGGCGCGCGCCGCGCGAGCCTCGGTGCGGCCCGGCCCCAGCACAGAAACAGGTAGGACCCGTGAACACCGAACCCCTGCTGACCGTCTCGCACTTCAGCGTGGTCTACGACGTCGACCCGCCCGTCGAGGCCGTCAGCGACGTCTCCCTCACGCTGCACCGCGGGGAGATCCTCGGCCTCGCCGGCGAGTCCGGCTGCGGCAAGACGTCGCTCGCGTACGGCATCCAGCGGCTGCTCAAGCCGCCGGCCGTCATCCCCTCGGGATCGGCGATCTTCCACGACGAGTCGGGCGAGGACGTCGACCTCAACGCGCTGGACGACGACGCGATGCGCCGGTTCCGGTGGGACAAGGCGTCGATGGTGTTCCAGGGGGCGATGAACGCGCTCAACCCGGTCGCCAACATCGGCAAGCAGCTCGGCGACGTGTTCGAGACGCACCGCCCCCGGATGAGCAAGGCCGAGCGGACCGAGGAGAGCGCCCAGCTCCTCGACCTCGTCGGCGTCGGGCGCGACCGCCTGCGCTCCTACCCGCACGAGCTCTCCGGCGGCATGCGCCAGCGCGTCATGATCGCCATGGCCCTGGCGCTCAAGCCGCAGCTCATGATCATGGACGAGCCCACGACCGCGCTCGACGTCCTCGTGCAGCGCGAGATCCTCCAGCAGATCTCCGACCTGCGGAAGCAGTTCGGCTTCTCGGTCATCTTCATCACGCACGACCTCCCGCTGCTCCTCGAGATCTCGGACCGGATCGCGGTCATGCGCCAGGGCCGGATCGTCGAGCTCGACACCGCGGCGAACATCTACCACCACGCCCGGCACGAGTACACGCGCACGCTCCTCGGCTCGTTCCCGAGCCTCACCGGGGAGCGGGGCGGGTTCGTGCGCGGCCGGTCGGAGCCCGCGGCCACGGCCGCGAGCACTGCCACGACCAGCGCAGGAGGCCAGGCCTGATGACCACCCTCGAGTTCTCCCACGTCAGCAAGAAGTACAAGGTCCGGGGCTCCGGCGACCTGCTCGCGCTCGACGACGTCAGCTTCACGCTCACCTCGGGGCGCACCATCGCGCTCGTCGGGCAGAGCGGGAGCGGCAAGTCGACGATCGCGAAGATCCTCACGCAGCTCGAGCGCGCCACGTCGGGCGAGATCCTGCTCGACGGCGCGCCCATCCCCCGGCGGGGACGTGCGCTGCGCCGCTACCGGCAGCAGATCCGCATGGTCTTCCAGGACCCGTTCGCGTCGCTCAACCCGTACCACACGATCCGCCACCACCTCGAGCGCCCGCTGCGGCTCGACCACGTGGTCCCGAACGACGAGGTCGACGCCGAGGTGCACCGCCTCCTCGAGCGCGTCCACCTGGACGGCGGGGTCGTGGACCGCCGCCCGCACGAGCTGTCCGGCGGCCAGCGCCAGCGCGTCGCGATCGCGCGGGCCCTCGCGTCACGGCCGTCGCTGCTCATCGCGGACGAGCCGGTCTCGATGCTCGACGTGTCGATCCGCCTCGGCGTCCTCAACCTCCTCGCCGAGCTCCAGCGCGAGGCGAACCTCGGGGTCCTCTACATCACGCACGACCTGGCGACCGCCCGCCACTTCAGCGACGAGATCATGGTCCTGCACCACGGCAAGGTCGTGGAGCACGGCCCGGCCGACGACGTGATCCTCGACCCCCAGCACCCCTACACCCGCGCGCTACGCGATGCCTCGCCCAACCCGGAGGTCCACTTCTCCGGCACCGGCCCCGCGTCGTCGAGGAGCTGATCCCGTTGCGATTCTTCGCCCGCCGCACCGCCTTCTACCTGTTCACCGCCTGGGCGGCGATCACGATCAACTTCTTCCTGCCCCGCATGATGAAGGGCGACCCGGTCTCCGCGTACCTCGCGAAGAACCAGGGGAAGATCAGCCCCGAGGCGGCCGAGTCGCTGCGCACCCTCTTCGGGCTCGACGACGGCCGGTCGCTCTTCCAGCAGTACGTCGACTACTGGGGCCTCATGCTCAGCGGCGACCTCGGTCGCTCGTTCTCCAAGGGGCTCGCCCCCGTGGGCGACGTGATCGCCGCCGCCCTGCCGTGGACGCTCGGGCTCGTCGGCATCGCCACGATCCTCAGCTTCTTCCTCGGCAGCGGCCTCGGCGCGATCATCGGCTGGCGCCGCGGGAGCAAGGCCGACGCGATCGTGCCGATCTCGACGTTCTTCTCGACCGTGCCGTACTTCTGGATGGGCCTCATCGCCATCGCGGTCTTCTCCAGCATGCTCGGCTGGTTCCCCGCGTCGCACGCGTACAGCAAGGGCGCGTCCCCCGAGTGGTCGTGGGAGTTCGCGTGGGACGTGATCCAGCACGGCACGCTGCCCGCGCTGACCATCGTCGTCGCGTCGCTCGGCGGCTGGATCCTCGGGATGCGCAACATGATGATCACGGTCCTCGACGAGGACTACGTGACGGTCGCGCAGGCCAAGGGCCTCCCGCCCCGCAAGGTGCTCTCGCGCTACGCCTCGCGCAACGCGGTGCTGCCGCAGCTCTCGAGCTTCGCCCTGTCCCTCGGGTTCATCGTGGGCGGCACGCTCGTCATGGAGCTCGTCTTCTCCTACCCCGGGGTGGGCAAGCTGCTGCTCGACGCCACCAACGCGAAGGACTACCCGCTGATGCAGGGCCTCTTCCTCGTCATCACGCTCTCGGTCCTCGTCGCGAACATCCTGGCGGACGTCGCCTACGCCGCCCTCGACCCGCGCACGCGTCAGACGGAGGCCTGAGCCATGACGTCCACCACCACGACCGCGACGACGCCGGCGCGTCGTTCGCGATGTTCCGCAACGCCAAGTCGCTCACCGGCCTGATCATCCTCGGCGTCTTCACGCTCGTGGCGATCTTCGGCGACCTCCTCGCGCCGTACGGCCCGCTCGAGAAGGACTTCACCGCGCTCAAGCAGCCGCCGTCCGCGCAGCACCTGCTCGGCACGACGCACATGGGCGAGGACGTCCTCAGCCAGGCGGTGATCATCGGCGTCACCGCGGGGTACATCGCGGGCTGGCGGAGCGAGTCGCTCTCGGCGCTGACGAACGTGTTCCTCGTGCTCCCGGGCCTGCCGCTGATGATCATCGTGGCCTCCCAGCAGGAGAACCCGAGCCTCCTGCTCGTCTCCACGGTGCTCGCGATCACGGGCTGGGCCTGGGGCGCGCGCGTCCTGCGGGCGCAGACCCTGTCGCTCCGGAACCGGGACTTCATCCAGGCGGCGCGGGCGAACGGCGAGCCGATCCACCGCATCATCGCCGTCGAGATGCTGCCGAACCTCACCGCGATCATCGCGTCGAGCTTCGTCGGCACCGTGACCGCCGCGGTCCTCGGCCTGACGACGCTCGCCTTCATCGGGGTCATCCCCATCACCAACCTCAACTGGGGCACGATCCTCTTCTGGGCCCAGCAGAACGGCGCGTTCCCCGACTACTGGTGGTGGTACGTCCCCGCCGGCCTGTGCATCGCGCTGCTCGGCATGGCCCTGTCGCTCATCAACTTCGGCATCGACGAGTACGTCAACCCGCGCCTGCGGTCGGCCGGCGAGCGGGCGCGCGCCATGCGCAAGAAGGGCTACAAGGTGTCGAGCGGGATCACGACCGTCGCCGACCGGCCCGACCTGCTCGAGGACAGCGTCACCCCGCCCCCGCCCGACTCCCCGCACGTCGACGTCCCGGGTGCACCGGTGCACGGCGACGACATCGGAGCGGTGACGGAGGCCGACCAGGCGACCGGCGGCCCCGACGTGATCCCGGCCGGCCGGCCGGAGCGCTCCGCCTAGCGGTCGCGACACAGACGGGTGAGGGGCCGCACCGCGGCCCCTCACCGGCAGACGGTCCCGGCACGGGACGCCGTCCGAACCACGCCCCTGGCTCGGACGGCACGCCTCCAACCCGTGCCGGGACCGTTCGTGCGTCCGCGTCAGCGCATCTTGCGCCGGTAGATCGCGACGGCCCACGCATAGGCGACGGCGAGGATCCCGACGAGCCACGCGAGCGCGACCCAGATGTCGGAGCCGACGGGCTGTCCGCCGAAGAGCGCACGCAGGGTGTCGACGATCGCGGTGACCGGCTGGTTCTCCGCGAACCAGGCCACCGGGGCCGGCATGGTGTCCGTCGGGACGAACGCGGAGCTGATGAACGGCAGGAAGATCAGCGGGTAGCTGAACGCCGAGGCGCCGTCGACCGTCTTGGCGGAGAGGCCGGCGACCACCGCGAGCCACGTCAGCGCGAGCGTGAACAGCACGAGGATCCCCAGCACGGCGAGCCACGCACCCACCGACGCGTCGGTGCGGAACCCCATGAGGAGCGCGACGCCGACGACGATTGTCACCGAGACGAGGTTCGCGACGAGCGACGTGAGCACGTGCGCCCACAGGACGCTGGACCGCGCGACCGGCATCGACTGGAAGCGTTCGAAGATGCCGCCCTGGAGGTCGAGGAACAGTCGGTACGACGTGTACGCGACGCCCGAGGCGACGGTGATGAGCAGGATGCCGGGCAGCATGTAGTCGATGTACGACCCGGCGGCGCCGGTGTCGATCGCACCGCCGAGGACGTAGACGAACAGCAGCATGAGCGCGATCGGGGTGACCGCGGTCGTGATGATCGTGTCCGGGCTGCGCAGGATGTGGCGCAGCGA
>JAQSXO010000244.1 GCA_029256625.1 Cellulosimicrobium sp.
AGGTAGCCCTGGAGGATCTCCTCCTTGGTCATCTTCTTCTCGAGCGCGATGGCCAGCTTCGCCTCGCGCGCCTTGCGCCCGAGCGACTTCTCGTTGGCCTCGTAGAGGGCCATGGTGTCGTCCTTGCGGACCGCCTGCTCGATGAGCACGTTCTTCACGTACTGCTGCGTCAGCGTCGAGGCGCCCTGGGTGTCACCACCCGTGATGTTGTTCACCACCGCGCGCGGGAGACCCTCGACGTCCACGCCGCCGTGCTCCCAGAAGCGCTTGTCCTCGATCGCGATGACCGCGTTCTTCATCGCGTCGGAGACCTGGTCCAGCGGGACGACGATGCGGTTCTCGGTGTAGAACGTCGCGAGGCGCGTCGTGCCGTCGTTGGCGTAGATGCGCGACTGCTCCGACAGCGGGCCGGGCTCGAGGTCCGCCGGGAGCTCGTCGAAGACCTCGACCGCGGTGTCGGTCGCCGTGTTCGCCCCCGCCGCGAGCGGGACGAGCAGACCGGCGGCGAGCACGCCGCCGACGCCGGAGACCAGCACGAACGCCAGGAAGAGGGCGACGAGCTGGTACGCGTTGATCTGCCGGCCGCGAGGACGCACAGGGGAAGCCATGGTGACAACCCTACGGGAGCGACCCGGGGAGGGCCCCGGGATCTCGGGGCTCGCGGGTGTGCGGGTTGTGTAAGCATCCGGCGGCGGTGCTCGCGGGTGGCGCGCGCGGCGGCCGACTACGCTCGCCCCATGGCAACCACGTGGGAGTACGCGACCATCCCCCTCATCATCCACAACACCAAGGCCGTCCTCGACCAGTGGGGTTCCGACGGCTGGGAGCTCGTCCAGGTCGTCACCGGCCCCGACGGCAACGGCCTCGTCGCCTACCTCAAGCGCCCCACCGGGGAGAAGTAGTGGCGGGGTTCCCCGCCGGGACGATCGCCGCGCGCCTGACGGAGCTCGGCCTCACCCTCCCCCCGGTGGCGGCGCCCGTCGCCGCCTACGTGCCCGCGGTGCGCTCGGGCCGGTACGTCCACACGTCGGGTCAGCTCCCGTTCGTGGACGGCGCGCTGCCCGCGACGGGCAAGGTGGGTGACGGCGAGGGCCTCGTCCCGCCCGCCGACGCCGCGGCGCTGGCCCGGCAGTGCGCGCTGAACGCGCTCGCCGCCGTGCACGACGTCGTCGGGAACCTCGACCAGGTCGCCCGCGTCGTGAAGGTCGTCGGCTTCGTCGCGAGCGACCCCTCGTTCACGGGTCAGCCCGGCGTGGTCAACGGCGCGAGCAACCTCCTCGGGGAGGTCTTCGGCGAGGCGGGCGTCCACGCTCGTAGCGCCGTCGGCGTCGCGGTCCTGCCGCTCGACGCCCCGGTCGAGGTCGAGATCGTCGTGGAGCTCGCGGAGTAGCGCTCCGCCCGGCACGGCGACGGGGTCGGCGCCAGGTCCTCGCGGACCCGGTCGCCGACCCCGTTCCCGTCGGTGGCCGGTCAGCGCGCGCGGCGCTCCAGGCGGTCCATGTCCAGCAGGACGACGGCCCGGCCCTCGCGACGGACCCAGCCACGCGTCGCGAAGTCGGCGAGCGCCTTGTTCACGGTCTCGCGGGACGCGCCGACGAGCTGCGCGAGCTCCTCCTGCGTGAGGTCGTGCGCGACGCGGATGCCCTCGTCGGTCTCCTCGCCGAAGCGCGTCGACAGGTCGAGGAGCGCCTTGGCGACCCGGCCCGGCACGTCCGAGAACACGAGGTCGGCCAGCGTCTCGTTCGTGCGGCGCAGCCGGCGCGCGAGGGCGTTCAGCAGGTGCTTGGCGACGCTCGGGTGCTTCTCGATCCACTCGACCAGCTGGTCGTGCCCGAGCTCGTAGATGACGGAGTCGGCGACCGAGCTGGCCGTCGCCGTGCGGGGGCCCGGGTCGAACAGGGAGAGCTCCCCGAACATCTCGCCGGGGCCGAGGATCGACAGGAGGTTCTCGCGGCCGTCGTTGGAGCGGCGCCCCAGCTTGATCTTGCCGCTCGCGATCACGTAGAGGCGGTCGCCCGGCTCGCCCTCGCGGAACAGCACGTCTCCGCGCGAGAGCTCGATCTGCTGCATCGACTCGAAGAGGGTGCGCGTCTCGTCCGCGTCCATCGTCGCGAACAGGGGGGCGGAGAGCACAACGTCGTCGTCCACGCGGGGTGTCCTATCGTCTCGTCCTCGGAAATGTTCCAGGACAAGTCTGCCCTACCGCTGCAACTCGGGTGTCGGGGGCGGCGGCTACGGTGGGTCCGTGACCACCACCGAGCACGCCCGCACGGGGGCGCCGAAGCCCGAGTCGCACCTCGCGCTGGTCCGGCGCGCGCGACGCACCAACCGCGAGCTCGCGGTCACCTATCCGGACGCCCACTGCGAGCTCGACTTCACGACGCCGCTCGAGCTGCTCGTCGCGACCGTCCTGTCCGCGCAGACGACGGACAAGCGCGTGAACCTCACGACGCCCGCGCTCTTCGCGCGGTACCCGGACGCGGCGGCGTACGCGGGCGCGGACCGGGAGGAGCTCGAGGAGCTGCTGCGGCCCACCGGCTTCTTCCGGGCGAAGGCGCAGTCCGTCATCGGCATCGGCCAGGCCCTCGTGGAGCGGTTCGACGGCGAGGTGCCGGGGCGTCTCGAAGACCTGGTGACCCTGCCCGGCGTCGGCCGCAAGACGGCGAACGTCGTGCTCGGCAACGCGTTCGGCGTGCCGGGGCTCACCGTGGACACCCACTTCGGCCGCCTCGTGCGTCGCCTGGCGTGGACCACCGAGGAGGACCCGGTCAAGGTCGAGCAGGTCGTCGGCGGCCTCGTCGAGAAGTCCGAGTGGACGATGCTCTCGCACCGCCTCATCTTCCACGGCCGTCGGGTGTGCTTCGCCCGGAAGCCCGCGTGCGGTGCCTGCACGATCGCGCGCTGGTGCCCGTCGTTCGGCGTCGGCGAGGTCGACCCGGTCAAGGCGGCGAAGCTCGTCAAGACGAGCTGAGGGTCAGCGCTCGCTCTCGGCCCGGGCGGTCGTCGGGAGCCAGTCCAGCAGCAGGTCCGTCACGGCGTCGGGCGCCTCCTCGGGAAGGAAGTGTCCGGCGCCGTCCACGACCTCGAAGCGGAAGTCGCGGGCCAGCGCGGCACCGTCGGCGTCGGCGAGGTCGCGACGCACGAGCCCGTCCTCCTCGGCGTGGACCTGCAGGGCGGGGACGTCGACCGGGCGGCGGAGCGCGGCGAGGAAGCGGCGCCCGTCGGGGCGGGGCGTCGAGCGCACGGCCCAGCGCAGCGACTCCATCGCGGTGTGCGCCGCGAAGGGGATGCGCATGACGGTGCGGTAGGTCTCGACGACGTCGGGCGCGAACGGCGCCGCCGCACCGGTCGCGAGCACGTCGCCCACGAGGTCGCCGCGGACGAGGGCGCGCTCCGGCAGGGTCGGCACCTGGTAGAACGCGAGCTGCCGCAGCGCGGCGGGCGTGAGCAGGCGACGCGCGGAGGTGTGCATCCGCGCGGGGTGCGGGGCGGAGAAGGCGGCGACGCCGGCCGTGACGGCCGGCTGGAGCGCCGCCATCGCCCAGGCGAGGCTGCCGCCCGTGCCGTGTCCCACGACGACGGCGCGCCCGGACCCGAGCGAGCGCACGACCCCCGCGATGTCGCGCGTGCGGGTCGGCGCGTCGTAGCCGATCGGCGGCTTGTCGGACGCACCGACGCCCCGGATGTCCATCGCGGCGACACGGTAGCCCGCGGCGGCGAGCGGCTCGATCTGGTGGCGCCAGGCCCACCAGAACTGCGGGAACGAGTGCAGCAGGACGACGAGGGGCGGTCCCGGGTCGCGCACGCCGCGGTCCTCGGGCCCCGCGAGGGCGACGTGGAACCGCGCGCCGTTGGCCGGGACGAACTCATGGCGCCACGGGCCGTCGGGCAGGGCGGACGTGAAGTCGGAGGGGTCGGGCGTCACCCGGACGAACCTACCGGGGTCCCGGGGCCGCTGTCGGCCGACGAGCCCGCGGCGTCCGTCACGGGGGTGTCGGTGCTCTCGGCGGGACGGCGGTCCTTGGGCGGGTCGAACCGATACCCGACGTTGCGGACGGTCCCGATGAGCTGCTCGTGCTCGGGGCCGAGCTTGGCGCGCAGGCGCCGGACGTGGACGTCGACCGTGCGCGTGCCGCCGTAGTAGTCGTAGCCCCAGACCTCCTGGAGGAGCTGGGCGCGCGTGAAGACGCGGCCCGGGTGCTGCACCAGGTACTTGAGGAGCTCGAACTCCTTGTACGTGAGGTCGATGGGGCGGCCGCGCAGCCGGGCCGTGTAGCCGCTCGCGTCGATCGCGAGCTCGCCGGCCGCGATCTCCTGCGGCCCGTCCTCGGCGGGCCCGCGCGCGGACCGCTCGATGACGAGGCGCAGCCGGGCCTCGACCTCCGCGGGGCCCGCCCCCTCGAGGAGGAGGTCGTCCGCGCCCCACTCCGCCGTGACGACGGTCAGCCCGCCCTCGGTGAGGACGAGCACGAGCGGGACGGTCAGGCCGGTCGCGTGCAGCAGGCGGCACGTGGTGCGGGCCGCGACGAGGTCGCGCCGCGCGTCGAGCAGCACGACGTCGGAGTCCGGTGCGTCCACGAGCGCCGACGGCTCCATGGGCAGGACCCGGATGCGGTGCGAGAGCAGGCCGAGCGCGGGCAGGACCTCGACGGAACCGCCTGTCGCGGGGGTGAGGATGAGCAGGTCCGCCATCCGGCACCTCCTTCCGGGTCGCGGGGCGCGGGCGGCGCCCCCGGGCGTCGACGCGTGGCGACCGGGCCGGGACGTACCTCTGCCGGGCTCGCCACGTCATCGGCCACGTCTCTCGGTCCGTGGATGGTTACCGTATCGCGTGCCGGGCGTGCAGACGGCGAACGTCTCACGGGCGCGCGTGCCGGGGCCGGTAGGCGGTCCGGCGGGAGACTCTGCGACACTCTGAGGCGTGCTGCACGACCCGACGCCCTCCCGCGACCCCCGAACGGGGCGCTGACCGCGTGGACCTCTCGACCCGGGCCGTCGTCACGGCGTGCCTCGCCGCAGGCATCGCCGTCGCCGCGTTCTTCGGCCCCCTCGCGCTCGCCGCGGCGTCGGGCGCCCTGGCGCTGACCGTCGCGATCGGGTGGCCGCGCCTGCTCGACATCCCGGTCCACGGCGGCACGCGTGTCGTCATCGCACTCGCCGGGCTCGGCGCGGTCGGCGCGACCGCCGCGACGCACGGCGAGCCCGCGCTGCGCCACCTGCCCGTGGTGCTCGCCCTCGCCGTCGTGCTCGCCTTCGTGGCCGAGCTCCTGCGGCGCGACGGGCGTCCCCGCCTGGTCGAGTCGCTCATCGGGACGGTGAGCGGGATCGTCGTCGCGACGTCGTGCGCGGGCTGGATCGCGACGGGTCGCACCGACGCGGGCGAGTCCCTCGTCGTGACGTGCGCGGTGGCGCTGGCCGTCGCCTCGGCGGTCTCCGCGCTGCCGCTCGGCGGGTGGACCAACGCGGCGCTCACGCTCGGTCTCGCGGTCGCCGCGGGCGGGGCCGTCGGGTACGTCATGCCCGACCTCGACCTGCTGAGCGGGGTCTGGTCCGGCGTCGTCGCGGGCCTGCTCGTCGCGTCGCTCCACGCGCTCTTCGACCAGCTCCCGGAGCTGCGGGGCCGCCTCGGCGCGTTCTCCGCGACGGCGCTCCCGGTCGCCGTCTGGTGGCAGCGCCGCCAGGGCGTCGTGCGGGCGGGCCGCAGCGTCGCTCCGGGATCGCCCGGGGTGACCGGAGGGCCGGTCGTCGACTGGCCCGCGCACGGCGTGGAGCTCGGCGACCGCCGCACGTTCGTCCAGTTCTCGGCGGAGCTGTGCGCTCCGTGCCGGGCGACGGCGCGCGTCCTCGGCGAGGTCAGCGCGGCGCACGACGACGTGACGCATCGTGAGATGGACGTCGACGACCACCTCGACCTGGTGCGAGCATTCGGCATACTGCGCACGCCGACCGTCCTC
>JAQSXO010000245.1 GCA_029256625.1 Cellulosimicrobium sp.
GGGCTCGACCCGGTGGGCACCGCGACGGCGCGCGCGTCGCTGCTCGCCGTGGTCCTTGGGGGCCTCGGCGTGGTCGGGGACCGGGCGCGGGTCCGTGCCGGGGTGACGAGCGCCGTCGTGCTCGCGCCGCTGGTGCCCCTGGTCGCGGCGCCGGCCGCGCAGGCGCCGTGGGGGTGGGCGGTCGCCCTCCTCGCGACGGCGTGCCTCACGGCCCTCGCCGCGCCCGTCGCGGCGCGCTCCGGCGCGCGGGTCGGCAGCACGCTGCGGGGCGAGCAGGCGCTGCTCGGCGTCGTGCGCACGGTCGCGCTGCCCCTCGCCGTGGTCGTCGGGCTCACCGTCACCGCCGCCCCCGGCCTGCCGACGGGCTCCGGTTCCGCGCTCGTCGCGCTCGGCGCCGCGCTCGTGTCCACGCTGCTGCGGGTCGCCACCCGCGAGCGGCGCTGGTACGCGATCGGCGGCGCGACGGCGGTCCTCGCGGGCGCCCTGCTCGGGACCGGGGGCGACGTCGCGTGGCTCGGCTTCGTCCCCGCGCTCGCCGCCGCGACCTGGCTCGTCGTCCTCGTCCTCACGACGCCACGCCTGGTCACGGGCGTCCTCGGCTCGCCGGTCCCCGCCGCCGGGCGGTCGGACGCCCTCCTCGGCGGCGCGCTCGTCGCCCTCGTCGGGGCGGGGCCCGCGTTGGCCGTCGCGGGAGTGCGCGCAGCCGAGGTCCTCGTGACCGGCACCGCCGGGACCGCCGCGACGCTCGACGACGCGCCGCTCGGCGTCGGCGTCTTCTCCGCCGGGCTGTGGGGCGAGGGCGTCCGCGACGGCACCGCCGGCGCCGCGCTGCTCGACGGGACGATCGTCGGCCTGCTGTCCGCGCTGGTCGTCCTCCTCGCCGCCGCCCGGCTCCCGCTGCGCACGCCGGTCCCCGTGCCGTTCCCGCGCCTGGCCGGGTCGCGACGGCTCGGCGTCGCCCCGGTCGTGCGGACCGGGCGCGCGCTCGGACCGTGGGTGCTGCTCGTGCTCGTCGTCGCGCTCGTGCTCGACCCCCGGCTCGCGGGCGTCACCTCGCTCACGCTGCTCACGCTGCTCGCCGCCGTGCTCCTCGTCGCGACCGCTCGGCCCGTCGCGACCGGTGCGCCCGCGGGCGGCGCCGCGCCGGGCGCGCTCGTCCGGGCGGTCCGCCGCGGGTTCGGTCGTGCCGTGCGTCCGATCGTCCGCCGGCTGCCCGGCCCGCGCGCGGCGGTCCGGCACGGCGTCGTCCCCGTCGGGCGGGCCGAGGCGCGCGTCTGGCACGCGGCCGCCGTCGCGGGCACGATCGTCGCCGTCGTGCTCCTCGTCGCCGGGTCGTGGGTCACGCGCCCGACTGCGGCGGCCGGGGCGGTCGTCGCCGGGGCGCTCCTGCTCGCGGCGCGCGCGTCGGCCCCGCGGGGCCTGCACGCACCGCTCGTCGGCACCGCCTACGCGTACGCGCTCCTCGTGCTCGGCGTGACCCTCGCCTGGAGCGGCGCCGGGACGGTCGCCGTCCTGTGCGCGGTCTCCGGGGTCGCCTCGCTCGCCGCGCTCGCGGTGACGCTCACGCCGCGCGTCGACCGGGACTCGTGGTGGGCCGTGCTCGGCGTGACCGCCGTGCCGTTCGGTCTCGGCGTCCTCACGGTCGTCGACGAGCGCAGCTGGTGGTCCGTCGCCGCGTGCGTCGCGATGCTCGCGCTGGAGGTCGTGCTCGTCGGCTCGCGGCGCCCCGGGTCGGTCACCGCGCTGCGCGTGCTCGCCGCGGCGCTCGTCCTGCCGACGGCGGCCGTCGCCGTCGTCAGCACGGGTGCCCTCGTCCTGCCGGGGAGCGGCTCGCCCGTGGTGCTGCCCGTCGTCGCGCTGCTCGTGGCGGCGGCGCTCGCGGCGGCCCGCCCGCTCACCGCGCGGATCCACCTGACGGCGGGACGCGTCGCGGTCGAGGCGAGCGCGGCCGTCACCGGAGCGATCGCCGTCGGGCTCGCGTTCGGGCGTCCCGCCGCCGGGCCGACGGTCGCGGTCGCGGTGCTGCTCCTGCTCGCCGTGGGCGCGGGGCTCGCCGCGCGCGACCGTGACCGGCGCGCGGAGTGGTGGCTCGCCGCCGCTCTGGGGACCGCCGCGCTGTGGACCGCGCTCGCCGCCGCGGACGTCGGCCTCGTCGAGGCGTACACCGCCCCGCCCGCGCTCGTGGCCGTCGTCACGGGCGCGCTCCTCGCGCGCAGGTCCCGGCGCTGGTGGGAGCTCGCGGGCGCGGGCCTGGTGCTGCTCGTCGTGCCGTCCGTGCTCGTCATGGGCGCGGCGCCCGGCGCCGGTGACGTGCGGGCGCCCGTTCTCGTCGTGGCCGGGGCCGTGACCGTCCTCGCGGCGGTCGTGCTGGGTCGCGGGACCGGCGAGCGCGGGTGGCGCCGTGCCGCGGCCCTGCGGCTCGCCGGCGCCGGGGTGCTCGCCGCGACCGGCGGGACCGTCGAGTCGCTCCACGTGGCGCACGCGCCGGGGGGCGGCGCGGTGTTCCTGCTCGGGTTCGCCTGGGCGCTCGCCGCGGGCGCCGTCGCGCTCGGGGCGGGCCTCGTCGGGGCCGGGCCGGGGCGCCGCTCTCGCGCGGCGCTGGGCCGTGGCGCCGACCGCGGCCCTCGTCGTGGTGGGGACCGTCGCGAACGTGCGGCCGGTGTGGGGCGTCATCGCGACGGTCTGGCTCGTCGAGGTCGCGCTCCTGGTGCTTCTGGTGGTCGGGGTGCGGCGCGCGGTCCGCGGCCGGCTCGACCTCCCGCCGGCCTGGTTCACGTGGTCGCTCGCGCTCGTCGCCGCGATCGGCGCGTGGTGGCCTCGCGCTCGCGGCCGGCACGACGGCGGTGCCCGGCACGGCGGGCGGCGACCCGGGTGCCGTGGCCGGTCCGGGCAACCCAGGTGGCAGCCACGCCGCCCCGGCCCCGGGCGGATCCCCGGTGCGCACGACGCCGACGCTCGCCGGGTGGCCCGTCGGGTTCGCCGGGTCGTGGCGGACGCTCGCCCCGGGCCTCCTCGCGCTGCTCGGCCCGTCGGTCCTCGCGACGTACACCGACGCGCGCACGTGGCGCGCCGTCCTGGTCATCGTGCTCGCGCTGGCTGCGGTGCTCGTCGGGACGCGCACGCACCTCGCGGCGCCGTTCCTGCTCGGCGTCGCGGTGCTGCCGGTGGAGATCCTCGTCGTGTTCGTGTCCCAGCTCGGCACGCGCATCTCCGCCGGGCCGTGGATGCTCACGCTCGCCGCGGCGGGCGGGCTGCTGCTCATCATCGCGACGTACTACGAGCGCCGGATCGCCGCGTACGACGGCGCCGCGGCCTACGTGCGCGACCTCCGCTGACACCGCCCACCATCCGGGCCGAGAACGGACGTGACCGTCGTCGTCGGCCCGACAGCGGGACGACGGTCGAGCCTGGCGGCGAGCCGGGTCGTCTCGGCGCGGGACGCCGCGTCAGGCCTTGCGACGCTGCTGCTCGATGAGGGGCCGCAGGCGGTAGGGGATGAGCTCGCCCATCGACAGCGACGTCTCCGTGCGCTCGACGCCGTCGATCGCGAGGATCGCGGCGTCGATGCGGAACAGGTGGTCGGTGTCGCGGCACGCGACGGTGACGCGCAGGTCGGCCGTCCCGCTGCGCCCGAACGCCTGGACGACCTCGGGGATGCGCGCCACGTCGTCGACGATGCGGGCGAGCTCCTTCTGGCGCACCTGGACCTCGACGAACGCCGTGAGCGGGTGCCCGAGCACGTGCGGGTCGATGCGCCGGTCGAGGTCGAGGAACGCGCCCTCGGCCTCGAGCCGGGCGAGCCGCGCCGCCACGGTGTTGCGCGAGAGCCGGAGGCGGTCGGCGAGCGCGACGATCGTCGCCCGCGGGTCGTCGGCGAGGGCGAGCAGGAGGTCGAGGTCGACAGCGTCGGCGCTGTGCATGGTGCTCACCCTAACCGAGTGACGGCGGTCACACTGCACAACGTGTCGGAGGTCGGTGGAGCCATGTGCGCGGCAGGGGTTACGTTCGCCCTACCTCGGTCCTCGACGGAGAGGACCGGCTCCCCGAGGTGAGGTGGCGACGATGCCCAGCGAACCTGCGGTGCGGACCGGACCGACGGCGGCGACCCCGCCGAAGGCGCAGAACGGTCACCGGGCGGCAACCCCGCGCGACGCACGAGCAGACCGGAAGAACGTGGCGCACGACGTGCGCAAGGACGTGCGCGAGGACGAGCGTACCGACGTGCCGCGGCAGGACCCGGGGGACGGCGCGTCGACGCCGACCCTGCGCGTGCTGACCGAGGACGGCACGCGCCTCCCGGACCCCGAGCTCGACCGGTGGCTCGCGGACCTCGACCCAGCGGCGCCTGACGACGGCGCGCGCGAGACCGCGCGGACGACGCTCCTGCGGCTCTTCGAGGACATGGTCGTGGCACGGCGTATCGACGCCGAGGCGACGGCCCTGCAGCGACAGGGCGAGCTCGCGCTGTGGCCCCCGCTGCTCGGCCAGGAGGCCGCCCAGGTCGGCTCGGCGCGCGCGCTGCGTGACGACGACTTCGTCTTCTCCTCCTACCGCGAGCACGCGGTCGCGCGCGTGCGCGGCGCCGAGCTCGTCGACCTCGTGCGCGTGTGGCGCGGCGTCGCGGTCTCCGGGTGGGACCCGTACGCGATCGGGATGGCGTCGCCGCAGGTCATCATCGGCGCGCAGACGCTCCACGCGACGGGCTGGGCGATGGGCGTGCAGAACGACGTCGACGCCGGCCGGGTCGACGCGTCCGCCGGGCTCCCCGTGGGGGTCGCGTACTTCGGCGACGGCGCGATGAGCCAGGGCGACGTGAACGAGGCGTTCGTCTTCGCGTCCACGTACCGCTCGCCGGTCCTCTTCTTCTGCCAGAACAACCAGTGGGCCATCTCCGAGCCGGTCGCGCTCCAGTCGCGCGTCCCGCTCGCCGAGCGCGCCCGCGGGTTCGGCATGCCGGGCGTGCGCGTGGACGGCAACGACGTGCTCGCCGTGCTCGCCGTGACGCGCGCGGCGCTCGACCGTGCGCGGCACGACGGCGGCCCGACGCTGATCGAGGCCGTCACCTACCGCATGGGCCCGCACACCACGGCCGACGACCCCAAGCGCTACCGCGACGCGGCCGAGGTCGAGGAGTGGACCGGACGCGACCCGCTCGCGCGCTTCGAGGCGTACCTGCGGTCCGTCGGCGTGCTCGACGACGCGGAGGCGGCCCGGGTGCAGGGCGTCGCCGACGCCGCGGCGGCAGAGCTGCGCGCCGGGTGCGTCGCGCTCACCGACCCGCCGCCGCTGTCGCTCTTCGACCACGTCTACGCCGAGCCGCACCACGCGCTCGAGCGCGAGCGCGCCGAGTACGCGCACTACCTCGAGTCGTTCGGCGACGGCGAGGGCGGGGACGACGGCGCGGGCGGGCCGGGCGCCGCGGGCGACCGGGCGGCGTCGGGCACGGGGACGACCGCGACGGGGGTGGCGCGATGAGCACCCTCACCGTGGCGAAGGCGCTCGGCGCCGGGCTGCGCCGCGCGATGACGGACGACGACCGCGTGGTCGTCATGGGCGAGGACGTCGGCCGGCTCGGCGGCGTCTACCGCGTGACCGACGGGCTCCAGGCAGAGTTCGGGCCGCGGCGCGTGCTCGACACCCCGCTCGCGGAGTCCGGGATCATCGGGACGGCCGTCGGGCTCGCGTACCGGGGGTACCGGCCGGTGTGCGAGATCCAGTTCGACGGCTTCGTGTTCGTCGCGTTCGACCAGATCCTGTCCCAGCTCGCCAAGATGCACGCGCGCACGGGCGGGAAGGTGCGGCTGCCGATCACGATCCGCATCCCCGTCGGCGGCGGCATCGGTGCGGCCGAGCACCACTCCGAGTCGCCCGAGGCGCTGTTCGCGCACGTCGCGGGTCTGCGCGTGGTGTCGGTCGCGAACCCCCAGGACGCGTACACCGTGCTGCGCCAGGCCGTCGCGTGCGACGACCCGGTGATCTTCTTCGAGCCCAAGCGCCGGTACCACCTCAAGGGCGAGGTCGACCTCGACCCCGTCGAGCCGCTGCCCATGGACCGCGCGCGCGTCGTGCGCGAGGGCCACGACGTCACGCTCGTCACGTGGGGCGGGCTCGTCGGGACCGCGCTCGACGCCGCCGTCGCCGCGTCCGACGACGGCGTGTCCGTCGAGGTGATCGACCTGCGGTCGCTCTCGCCGGTCGACCACGACACCGTCGCGTCGTCGGTCCGCAAGACGGGACGCGTCGTCGTGACGCACGAGGCACCGCGGCAGGCCGGGCTCGGCGCGGAGATCGCCGCGACCGTGACCGACCGCTGCTTCGAGTACCTCGAGGCCGCGCCCGTGCGCGTCACGGGCCACGGCATGCCGTACCCGCCGGCCAAGCTCGAGGGCCACTACCTGCCCGACCTCGACCGCATCCTCGACGGCGTCGACCGCGTCCTGGGGCGGGTCGAGCCGTTCGTGCCGCGCGCGGTGCCCGACGCCGGTTCGCCGGGCGAGGCCGGCGGCCCGGCCGGGTCGGTCCGCACCGCCGAGGCGGTGGCCCGATGATGACGATGCGCGAGTTCCGTCTCCCCGACCTCGGGGAGGGCCTCACCGAGTCCGACATCGTGAGCTGGCACGTCCACGCCGGCGACCACGTGGAGCTCAACCAGGTCATCGCCGAGGTCGAGACGGCCAAGGCCCTCGTCGACCTCCCGTCCCCGTACGCCGGCGTCGTCGCGTCGCTGCACGCGGAGGAGGGCCAGACCGTCACGGTCGGCGAGCCCTTGGTGACGTTCGAGGTCGACGACGGCGCCCCCGCCCCGCAGGGTGCCGAACCCGGGGTTGCAGGGCAGTCGGAGCCCTCGGTCGCGTCGAACCCCGGGCTCGGCCGTGAGCAGATCCCCGGAAAGCCCGGCTTCGCGGGCGAACCCGACCCGTCGCCCGTCCCGACGACGTCCGACGAGGCGGTGTCCGACGAGAGGGCGTCCGACGACGGGCCTGAGCCGAACCTTGTCGGGTACGGGGCCCGCCCGGACCGCGTCGGCCGCCCGGCGCGTCGACCACGTCGCACCGCCGCGGGCACCGAACCCGGGGTTGCGCTCCACGACACGCCCGCGGTGGCCGGCAACCCCGGGCTCGGCGGCGGGTCGGTGACCGGCAACCCCGGGTTCGACGATGCGACGCCATCCGACCCTCGTGGCCGCAGCGTGCGCGGCGAGCGGCCGCGGTCGACGCCGCCGGTGCGGGCGCTCGCGAAGAAGCTCGGGGTGCGCATCGACCGCGTCGAGGGGACGGGACGGGACGGTCTCATCACGCGCGAGGACGTCCTCGCGGCGGTGAGCTGCCACCGCGACGTCGTGCGGCCGCCGCGCGACGCGCACGGCACGCTCGCCGCGTCGACAGCGACTCCGACGACGCCCGCGGACGAGAGCGGAGAGGTGGCCCTGGAGGGCACCGGCCGAGGGGCCACGTCTCCCGGCTCGGCAGCCGTCGGTGCCGACGCGCGGGCCGCGCTCGAGGCCGAGGTCGTGCCGGTGCGCGGGGTGCGCAAGCACACCGCGGCGGCGATGGTGTCGAGCGCGTTCACGGCGCCGCACGCGACGGTGTTCCTCACGGTCGACGTGACGCGCAGCGTCGAGCTCCTGGAACGCCTGCGGACGCACCGCCTCGCGCGCGGCGCGCGGATCACCGTCCTGGCGCTCGCGGCCCGCGCGCTGTGCCTCGTGCTGCCGCGCCACCCCGCGCTCAACAGCGCGTGGCGCGACCTCCCGGACGGCTCCGCGGAGATCGTGCGGCACCGCCGCGTGCACCTGGGCATCGCGGTCGCGACGGACCGCGGGCTCGTCGTGCCGCACGTGCCCGACGCGCAGGACCTCGGCCTGCCCGACCTCGCCGCGGCGCTCACCGACCTCACGGTCACGGCGCGCGACGGCCGGACGACGCCCGAGCGCCTCACGGGCGGGACGATCTCGATCACCAACGTCGGGGTGTTCGGCGTCGACGCGGGCACGCCGATCCTCGTGCCCGGTGAGGCGGCGATCCTCGGCCTGGGTGCGGTGCGGCGTCGGCCCTGGGAGCACGACGGCGAGGTCGCGCTGCGCGACGTCGTCACCCTGAGCCTGTCGTTCGACCACCGCGTGGTCGACGGCGAGCAGGGCGCACGCTTCCTCGCCGAGCTCGGCGCGCTGCTCGAGGACCCGGCGCTCGCGCTCCTCGCGGGCGGCTCGCCCCCGTCGGGAAGCGCCGCGCCCGGCCGAACCCGGGATTCCTCCCCAGGATCGTCCG
>JAQSXO010000246.1 GCA_029256625.1 Cellulosimicrobium sp.
CGCCTGCCCGCACGGCGGCTTCTACGGCAACCCCGGCGACGTGGGCGGTCAGCAGGCCGAGCTCGCGCGCATCCCGCTCGCGGACGGCAGCCTCGTCGCCGTGCCGGACGTCGACGAGACGAGCCCGCTCCTGCCCTCGCTGCTCACCCTCTCGGACGTCTACCTCACCGGCTACCACGCGGCGCGCATGGCGCGCGTGTCCGCGGGGACGACCGTCACCGTGATCGGCGACGGCGCGGTCGGGCTGAGCGCCGTGCTCGCCGCACGCCAGATGGGCGCCGAGCGCATCATCCTCATGGGCCGGCACACGTCACGGACCGACCTGGGGCGCGAGTGGGGCGCGACCGACGTCGTCCCCGAGCGCGGCACCGAGGGGATCCAGCGGATCCTCGACCTCACCGACGGCCTGGGCAGCCACGTCGTCCTCGAGGCCGTCGGGCACATGCCCGCCTACGAGCAGTCGTACGGCGTCGTCCGCGCGGGCGGCGTGATCAGCCGCGTCGGCGTGCCGCAGTACGAGGACGCGCCGGTCGGTTTCGGCTCGCTGTTCGGCCGCAACATCACCCTCACCGGCGGGCCTGCGCCCGTCCGCGCGTACCTCGAGGACGCGATCCCCCAGGTGCTCCGCGGCGAGATCGACCCCGGCCGGGTGTTCGACAAGACCGTCGCGATCGACGACATCGCCGAGGGCTACGCCGCGATGGACCGCCGCGAGTCCCTCAAGACGATCGTCGCGTTCTGACCCGCACCCTGACAGGAGGAAAGACATGAGCACCGAGAGGCAGCCGACGACGCCGACCATGAAGGGACCCGTCGCGTGGTTCACCGGCGACGTCTGGTTCAACGCCTACTACGCGGGCACGGAGCCGTCCCGGTCGCGCCTGAACCTCGTGCGCTTCGCGCCGGGCGCGCACACCGCGTGGCACCGGCACGCCGTCGGGCAGACACTGCACGTCACCGAGGGGTACGGCTACGTGCAGTCGCGCGGCGAGGAGGTCGTCGAGCTCCGACCGGGCGACACGGTCTACACACCCCCGGGCGAGTGGCACTGGCACGGCGCGACCGGTGACAGCTTCCTGTGCCACCTCGCGCTCTGGGAGGCGCCCGCACCGGGCGCCGACGAGCCGGAGACGACGTGGGGCGACCTCCTCGCCCTGCAGGAGTACCCGGGCTGATGCGACCACGCCGGCGGGAGGGTCACGATCCTCCCGCCCGCGCGACCCGCCGTCGTCCCGACGTACCGTGAAAGACGTGGAGGCCATGGACAACCGTTCCGAGGTGCGCGAGTTCCTCATGAGCCGCAGGGCCCGGGTGACGCCCGAACAGGCGGGCATCGAGACGTTCGGCGGCCGCCGACGCGTCGAGGGGCTGCGTCGCGACGAGGTCGCGCGGCTCGCGGACGTGAGCGTCGACTACTACACGCGGCTCGAGCGCGGGAACCTACGGGGCGTGTCCGACGTCGTGCTCGAGTCGGTGGCGCGCGCCCTGCTGCTCGACGCGGCCGAGCGCGAGCACCTGCTCGACCTCGCGCGTACCGCCAACCCCGTCGGCGCCCGCCCGCAGCGCGGCCACGGCGACACCCCGGTGCGCCCCGAGCTGCAGTACCTGCTCGACGCGATCACGACGGCGCCCGCGTTCATCCAGAACAACCGCATGGACCTCGTCGCGGCCAACGCGCTCGGGTACGCGATGTACGCACCGATGCTCACCGGGACGACGCGACCGGCGAACTTCTCGCGGCACATCTTCCTCGACCCCGCGTCGCACGACTTCTACCCCGACTGGGACCGCGCGGCGTGGACGAACGTCACGATCCTGCGGCGTGAGGCCGGTCGCAGCCCGCACGACCGGCGCCTCCAGGCACTCGTGGGCGAGCTGTCGACGCGCAGCGAGCGGTTCCGCGAGCTGTGGGCGTCCCACGACGTGCGGCGGCACTACGCCGGACAGAAGACGTTCCGCCACCCCGTCGTCGGGGACCTCGAGCTGCACTACCAGACGCTCGAGCTGCACGGCGACCCCGGGCTCGGCATGACCGTCTACACCGCGACGCCGGGCTCCCCGACCGAGGAGTCGCTGCGCCTGCTCGCGTCGTGGGCGGCCACCGAGGCCTCGGACGCCGCGCCGGCCCGCACCGACTGAGAGGGACCCATGGACCTGGACGACCTGCTGGCCGAGCTCGACGCCGGGCGGACGATCTCCGGCGGCTCGCCGCTGCACGCCGTCATGCACTGCACGAGCCAGGAGGCGCTGCGCATCGCCGGCGAGCTCAACGGCGCGTACCGCTCGCCCGAGCGCGTCCGCGAGCTCCTCGCGGAGCTGACGGGCAGGCCCGTGCACAAGTCCGTGACCCTCTTCCCGCCGTTCACGGCCGACTTCGGCAAGAACATCACCCTCGGCCGGGACGTCTTCATCAACTCCGGCTGCCGGTTCCAGGACCAGGGCGGCATCGTCGTCGGGGACGGCTGCCTGATCGGGCACAACGCCGTCCTCACGACGCTCAACCACGACCTCGACCCCGCCCGGCGCGCCGACATGCACCCCGCGCCCGTGGTCCTCGGCCGCAACGTGTGGCTCGGGGCGAACGTGACCGTCCTCCCCGGCGTGGCGATCGGGGACGACGCCGTCGTCGGGGCCGGCTCCGTCGTCACCCGGGACGTCCCCGCACGCGCCGTCGTCGTCGGCACGCCCGCGCGCGTCGTCCGCTCGCTCGACGCCTGAGCCTCGGCTCGGCAGGAACCGGCTCAGCAGGGACCGGCGAGCGTCACGTCGACGCCCACGCGGCGCCACCCTTCTCCGCGAGGGGGACCGCCCCCGCACGCTCCCGGCGCAGCACGCCGAGCACGAGGAGCATCTGCCCGACGACGTAGGTGAGCATCACCCAGAAGCCGTGCGCGGGCAGGGCGTACCAGGGCGCGAACGCGTCGAGCGCGATGAGCGCGTCGGACACGAGGAAGACCGCGCCGCCGACGGCCGCGAGGCGGTCGACGCCCGTCGCCGTCACAGCCATCAGCACGAGGCACGCGCCGTAGACGACGACGGGGACGAGGAGCGCCCCGGCGCCCGGCGCGCACGCGGCGACGAGGACGAGGAACGCCAGCAGGTAGGGGGCGAGCGCGAGCGGCCGGCGCAGCACGGATCCCGCGCGGTAGGGCCAGAACGCGAGCGAGTACGTCACCTGGGCGCAGAGGAAGAACCCCACCATGACGAGGAACGCGGCGTCTCCGTCGGCGAGGTCGGGGGCGGTGTCGCCCAGCCACGAGAAACCCAGCGCGACGAGCGTCAAGCGGACCAACCGCGAACGCCGGGCCGGTCCGTCGCCGTCCGTGCGTCGCGTCGCGAGCCACAGGCAGCCCGCGAGGAGGGGCATGAGGAACCACTGCGACATGTCGGCGAGCGCCGATGCGCCGGCGAGCTGCGCGGCGAGGTGGACGAGGGTGAGCAGGGCGAGCGCGCCCCACGCGGCGAGCATGGGTGTCGGGACTCCTTCGGTGGTGCTGCCGGCCTCGTTGCCGGGACGAGCGATTGTAGGCCCGGACGTCACCGCCGGACGGCGTCGTCGGGAGCCCCCGCGGCGACCGACTCCATCGCCCCCCGGCAGCGCGCGAGGAGCTCGGCGACGTCCGCGGGAGCGGCGCCGCGGGGATGCTCGGCCGGGAGGATCGTCAGCCGGATCGGCGGCCGTGGGCGCCACCACGGCCGTCGGCCGTAGGTGAAGACCATCGGCACGACCGGCACGCCCAGACGGCAGGCGTACACGAACGCGCCGCGCCGGAACGGCCGCAACGTCGTGTCGTACATGACCAGCTCGCCCTCGGGGAAGAAGTGGACTCCCTGGCCGGCATCGAGGGTCCGGCGCAGCCGCGCCTCGAACGCGGAGAGCTCTCCCGGCCCGCGGGGCAAGGGGACCGCGAGCAGGTGGCTGACGAGGACGCCCGCCACGGGCAGGTGGAAGTTCGAGGGCTGGGAGACGACGGCGGCGCGCCGGCTGCGGAACTGCCCGGCGACCCACGGGCCGTCCAGGTAGTGCACGTGGTTGGCGACCGTGACGACCCCACCGTGCTCGGCGGCGAGGTGCTCGCGCCCTGTGACCCGCAGCCCGTGGACGACGTACCCGTACCCGCGCACGACGGCCATGGCGACGTCGAAGAAGACCGCGTCGAAGCGGCTCCAGAGCCGCGTCGTCGCGGACCCGCGACCGCGGTCAGCGCTCATGCGAGCGCCCGGGCGCGCGGTCCGCTGCGTCGTCCCCGTCGACCGTCGCGTCGTCGGCCGAGCCACCTCCCTCGACGACCGCCTGGCGCAGCATCTCCTCGATCTGCGGGACGCACACGTCGAGCGCGTGCTCCCGGCCGACCGCGGCGTAGGCCGGACCCATGCGGGTCCTCTCCTCGTCGTGCTCGACCCAGTAGTCGATCGCGCGCGCGAGGTCCGCGGCGTCCCCGGCGCGGAAGAGGCTGCGCTCGTCGAGCGCGAACTGCCCGGTCGCCGACGCGCGGGAGTCGGAGATCACCGGGACGAGGCCGGTCGCGACGGCCTCGAGGCAGCCGAGCGCCTCGATCTCCGCGTCGGCGGCGTGCACGTACAGGTCGCTCATGGCCAGCACGTCCCGGAGCTCGTCCTGGGCGAGGAAGCCGATCCGCGGCGGGTGCGGCAGCGACGCGCCCTGCTGGGCGTACCGCTCCGCGAGCGGACCGCGCCCGGCGAGCACGAGCTGGATGCGGTCGGCGTGCCGGGACCGGCCGACGGCGTCGAGGAGCACGTCCTGCCGCTTCTCGCGCGACAGCCGCCCGGTCATGGTGATGACGAACCGGCCGGCCAGGTCGGCGCTCCTCGGGAGCGGGCGCGGGACGAACCCGGGGTCGACGCCGTTCGACACCACGTGCAGGGCCGCCCGGTACCGGTGGTCGCGCAGCTCCCCGGCGATGAACCGGCTGGGGCAGTGGACGTGCCCGAACCGGTCGTAGAACGGCCGGAACACCGCGTACACGAGGTGGTTCAGCGGCGCGACCCGTCCCAGGCCGAGGCTGTAGGTGACGTTCTCGGGCTGCACGTGGAACGCGGCGGTGGACGGGACGCCGAGCGCGTCCGCGAGGCGCTTGGCCCGGGAGCCGAGCCAGAACGGCGACATGACGTGCGCGACGTCGGCCCAGCCCAGGGCGTCGCGCAGCACGTCGTCGTCGGGCTTGGCGAGGACCCAGCCCTGGCCTGCGATCACGCGGTTGAAGCCCGGGACGCCGAGGGGTTCCAGCCGGTAGTGCACGACGCCGCCGTCCGCGCGGTTCTCGGGTGCGGCGCCACCTGGGCGGGCCGCGCCTCGGCAGCACGCGACGCGGACCTCGTGGCCGCGCTCACGCAGGGCGACGGCGAAGCGACGCGCGGAGATCGTGGTCCCGTTGGTGGGATCCTCGAACTGGTCGATGACGAGCAGGACGCGCACCCGCGGCTCCCTTGCGACGCGCGGCGCGTGGTCCGCGCCTGCTGACGGGATGGCGCCAGGCTAGGCGATCGCCGTCGGCCTGGCGGGGAACCGCCGGTGTGCGTGTCGTGCCGCCGTGATCGAC
>JAQSXO010000247.1 GCA_029256625.1 Cellulosimicrobium sp.
CGGTCTCGCCGCCGGGCTGTCCCTCATCGTCGCGATCGGGGCGCAGAACGCGTTCGTGCTGCGCCAGGGCCTGCGCCGCGAGCACGTCCTGCCCGTCGTGCTCGTCTGCGCGCTCTCCGACCTCGTCCTCATCGCCGCCGGGACGGCGGGGCTCGGCGCCCTCGTGACGGGCGCGCCCGTGCTGCTCACCGTCGTGCGCTGGGGCGGGGCCGCGTTCCTCCTCACGCTCGCGACGCTCGCCGCCCGGCGCGCGCTGCGACCCGGAGGGCTCGACCCGGCGTCGGGCGCCGGCGCGACGAGCGCACGCTCCGCCGTCGGGACGTCGCTCGCCCTCACGTGGCTCAACCCGCACGTCTACCTCGACACCGTGCTGCTCCTCGGGTCGCTCGCCGCGGGCTACGCCGCCGCGCACGCCGGGGGCGCCGGTGCCGCGGACCCCGACGCCGCGCGGTGGTTGTTCGGGGCGGGCGCGATGGTCGCGAGCGTCGCGTGGTTCACCGCCCTGGGCTTCGGGGCGCGCCTCCTCGCCCCCGTGTTCGCCCGCCCCGGCGCGTGGCGCGTGCTCGACGGCGCGATCGCCGTCGTCATGGCGACGATCGGGGTGTCGCTGCTGCTGGGCGGGTGACCTCCAGCGCCGGGACGAGGCGCGCCGTCGGCGGCTCCTCGTGCGGGAGCGGGAGGCGCACGACGAGGACGCACGTGTCGTCCTCGTCGCTCAGCCCCTCCCGGTCGAGCAGGACGTCGCGTGCGGTGGTGGCGCTCGCGTGGGCGGGGAGGCGCGCGAGCGCGTGGGTCAGCTCGACGATCCCCTCGCGCTGGCCGCGGGTGCGGGACTCGACGAGCCCGTCGGTGTACAGGACGAGAAGGCTCCCGGCAGGGAGGCGCAGGCGCGCCGCGACGACCGGGCCGGGGGTGACGATTCCCACGGGGGTCGTGAGCGCGTCGTCGAGCAGGCTGGTCTCACCGTCCGGCGTGCGGACGAGCGGGGGCGGATGGCCCGCTCGGCAGTACGCCAGCTCGCGCGCGCCGTCGGCGTCCGGCGGGCCGAGCGTCGCGACGACGCAGGTCGCGACGTCCGCCAGGCCGAAGCGTTTCACGAGCTCGTCCAGGCGCTCGACGACGACGTCCGGCGTCGTGTCGTCCGCCACGACGGTCAGCAGCGCGGACCGGAGCTGCCCCATGGCCGCGGCGGCGTGCACGTCGTGCCCGACGACGTCGCCCACGACGAGAAGGGTCCGCCCGCCCGGCAGCTCGATCGCCTCGAACCAGTCGCCGCCGACCGCTGCGGCCGCGGGGGAGCCGCCGCCCGCCGGGCGGTAGGTGACGGCGGCGTCGAGCCCGTCCAGGGTCGTGAGCCGCGGCAGCATGCGCTCCTGCAGGGTGTGCGCCATGTGGCGCTGCCGCTCGTAGAGCCGGGCGTTGTCGAGCAGCAGGCCGATGCGGCTGCCGAGGTCCTCGAACATCACGGCGTCGTCGTGGCCGAAGAAGCCGGCGTGCCGGCTGACGACGCCGAGGACGCCGATGACGCGTCCCCGCGCACGCAGCCCGACGGACATGGCCGACCCGAGCCCGAGCTCACGCATCGCGGCGAGCTCCTCCGCGTCGGCGTGGGGCGAGAGGAGGTCGGGCGTGATGTCGAACGGGCGCGCGAACCGCGACCCGCCCGCGAGGACGTCGACCGCGGCGAGCGACCGGTCGGCCCAGCCGGGGGTGCGCGAGAGACGGCGCGCCGCCTCGTCGAGCGACGGGTCGTGGGACGCGACGTCCGTGCGCGACCTCCGGCCCTGGTACGTCACGACGACGGCCCATCCGCCGAGCGCCTCCGCGACCGCGCGGGCGGACTCGGCGAGGAGTGCGTCGACGTCGAGCAGCCCACCCAGGCGTTCGGCGAGGCGCGTGATCGTCGTGAGCCGACGGTTGGCGGAGATCTCCGCATCGAGAGCCTGCTCGCGTGCCCGTGCCGCCTCCACGCGGGCCGTGACGTCGGTCTGGACGCCGACGAAGTGGGTGAGGACGCCGGCCTCGTCGAAGAGGGGCGAGATGGCCATCTGGTTCCAGAACGCGGTGCCGTCCTTGCGGTAGTTCACCAGCGTCTCGCCCGCGGTCCGCCCGGCCGCGACCGCGGCCCGGATGCGTGCGACGGCCGCCCGGTCGGTCTCGGGGCCCTGCAGGAACCGGCAGTTGGTGCCCAGCACCTCGTCGGCGCTGTAGCCCGTCGACTCCGTGAAGGCCGAGTTCACCCACACGAGCGGCATGTCGGGCGCACGAGCGTCGACGATGGTGAAAGGCAGGTTGCTCCCGGACATCGCGCGCCGCTCCAGCGCGTCGCCGAGCCGCGTGTCCTCGGCCGGGACGGCGGCGTGCAGGGGCTCGGACGGTGAGGAGGGCGCGACCACGGAGATGCCTCTCTCGATCGGAGAGCGGGCACCCTCTGCTCGAACGCCCGGACCACTGTCGCACGACGCGCGGGGTGGGTCGGTCCAGCGCTCGTCCCGCAAAAAGGGCCGATCGGGGCGAACCGGCGTCGGGCTCGGCCGGACCGTCGGAGGCGGGACCGCGTGCCCTAGGGTCGCGGGTCCACCCGGCGCCAGGGCTTGTCGTCGCGGCGTGCGCCGGTCCCGGCGGCGCAGCGGCGGCACACGGACGTGACGGCGTCGGCGTCGCGCCCGGTCGCGGGCTGGACGTCCGCCCAGGTCACGTGCGGGAAGCGCGCGAGGCCCTGGCGGCTGAGCTGCAGGCGGCACACCGTCGCGTTCGTACCGCGCTCCCACGCGTGGACCTCCCCGGCGGGCATCCGCACGCCGTCCGGGTCGACCCACGTCCCGGTCGCCGCCACCGCCGCCCCTGAGACGCGTCTCGGCATCGTCGTCACCTCCCGCTCCCATCCTGCGGCGGGCCGGGGGGGCGTCGCAGCCCTGTCGGGGGCGGGAGCGAGCTCCCGGGCGGGCGGTCAGGTGAGGTGGTCGAAGTCCCCCCGGACCCAGGCGGCGTGCCGCTGCGCGGAGCGGAGCACGACCTCCCGCGCGTCGGCCGGGACCACGCCCTCGAAGTTGTTGTAGAGCCGCTCGAACGGGTGGCGCGCGACGTGCTCGGCGACGCGCAGCACGACGGCGGCGGACAGCGGGATGCGGTTGGGGTAGGACCGCATGAAGCTCACGGACGTGCGGTCGGGGTTGGCGAAGATCGTGTCCCCGGACAGGAGCACACCCCGGCCCTCGGCCCCGGCCGTCCAGTGCACGACGGCGCTGCCGGGGAAGTGCCCGCCGGGCTGCGACAGGACGACGCCGGGAAGCACCTCGCGCTCGCCGGCCCAGGTCTCGATGACCGGGTCGGGCCGCGCGACCCAGTGCGCGTCGGCCTCGGCGACGAGCACGGGGACGTCGCCGAGGGCGCGGCTCCACGCGACCTGGACGCCGAACATGTGCGGGTGGCTCGCCGCGATCGCCACGACCGGGCCGAGCGCGCGCACCCGCTCGACGGCGTCGTCGTCCACGTAGCCGGGCGGGTCCCACAGGAGGCTGCCCGCCGGGGTGCGCACGATCTTGGCCTGCTGCCCGATGCCGACGCTCGGCTCGCTCGAGAGGCCGAACAGGTCCGGCTCGAGCTCCTCCAGCACGAGGCGCTCGCCGGCCGCGGCGAGCTCGGCGAGCGTGGTCCACGCCTGCCCGCTCGCGGGGACCCACTGGCGCTCGTCGGCGCAGATGGCGCACACGTCGGGTCGCTCGGCGTGCTCGACCGCGCACGTGCGGCAGATCCACCACTCCTCGCGGGAGGCAGCGGCGTCGGGCGCGAGGGGCTCGGGGGACGGCGTCGTCGTCATGGGCACAGGTCTACCGTGACCCGCCGACACGCGTCACCCGCACCCCTCGACCTGCGAGACTGGCGCCCCCATGATCTCCACGGTCCTCGTCGCGCACCCCTGGCTGTCGCCGCTCGCCCTCCTCGTCCTCGTCGTCGCGGGCCCCCTCGTGGGCGCGTGGCTGGCGGGCCGCCGCCCGCTCGCGTGGGCGCTGTTCGGCGTCTCGCTGGTCCCCGTGCTGCTGCTGACCCTCGTGCCGGTCGACCGCGAGCTCTTCGCCGTCTGCACCGTGAGCTGGTCGCTGCCGACGCCGGGGCGCGTCGAGCTCCTGGCGAACGTCGTGCTGTTCGTGCCGCCGGTGCTGCTCGCCGCGGTCGCGCTGGGCAGGCCGCTCGTCGCACTCCTCGGCGGTGTTGCCGCCTCCGCGCTCGTCGAGGCCGTCCAGGCGCTGGTCCCGGCGCTCGGGCGGTCGTGCGACACGAACGACTGGCTCTCCAACTCGATCGGCGCGCTGCTCGGCGCGGGCCTCGCCGCGGTGGCGCTCCGGCTCGCGGCCCGCCGGGAGCGCGTGGCGGGCCCGGGCTCGTTCGCCGGTGCGCGCCGGTCCTGAGGAGACCCCTGGCTCGGCGGTGAACCGGGTTCCGACACGAGTGTGGGAACGCTTCCACCGAGCCCCTCCGCGGGTTAGCGTGGTGCTCCGGGCGCCGCCCGTCACCGCCGACAGGAACGCCCAGGAGAGATCGCCATGCCGCCCACCACGCTCGACGACGTCGCCGCGGCCGCCCGCGTCTCGCGGTCCACGGCCTCGCGCGTCGTGCGCGGCACCGGTCCCGTCTCCGACGCGGCCCGGCGCGCGGTCCTCGCCGCCGTCGAGGAGCTCGGGTACGTGCCGCACCCCGGCGCGCGGTCGCTCGCCAGCGGGCGCGGCGAGCGGGTCGTGGTCGCGGTGGGGTCACCGTCGGCGGAGCTGCTCGGGGACCCGTACGTCGCGCGCGTGGTCGCGGCGGCCAGCCGCGCCGCCGACACCCAGGGCGTCGGCGTCGCGCTGCGGTGGCTCGGGCGCGACCCGCGCGACGAGCTGGCCCGGCTCGCGCGCGACCCGGGCGTGGGCGGCGTGCTGCTCGTCGACTACTCGGCCGAGGTGCTCGCGAGCGTGCCGCGCGAGCTCGTCGCGCGCGTGGCGGCGATCGGCCCGGCCGACGGCCGCGTGCCCTCGTACGACGTCGACGCCGCCGCGGGCATCACCGCGCTCGTCGAGCACGTGCTCGCCGACGGGCGCCGCGACGTCGTCATGCTCACCGGGCCCGGCTGGCTCCCGGGCGCGCGGCGCGCCGTCGAGGCGTACGAGGCGGTCGTGCGCGCGGCGGGGGTCCCGCGCCGCGTCGTGGCCGCCGACCTCACGTCCCTCGCGGGCGCTCAGGCGGCCCGCGAGGCACGCCGTCGCTGGCCCGGCGTGGACGCGCTCGTCGCGATGAGCGACACGCTCGCCGTCGGGGCGATGTGTGCCCTCGCGGAGGACGGCGTCCGCGTGCCCGACGACGTCGCCGTCACCGGGTTCGACGACCAGCCCTTCGCGGAGCACTCCGGTCCAGGCCTGACGACCGCGACCCACCCCGTCGAGCGGATCGCGGCCGCGGCGACGGCCGCCCTCCTGGACCGCCGCCGCCGCGACGACCAGCGCACGTTCCCCTCCGTCGTCGTCCGCCGCACGAGCGCCTGAGCACGCGGCCGGACGAGTGCAGCACGCGAGCACGGCCCGG
>JAQSXO010000248.1 GCA_029256625.1 Cellulosimicrobium sp.
GACGACGGCCGTCCTCGTCGCCGCGGGGGTGCCCTCGGCGCGTGCGGACGCCGAGCTCCTGCTCGCCCACGCGCTCTCGGTGCCCCGGAGCGACGTGGCACGTCGCGCGATCCTCGGCACGCCCGTCCCCGACGACGTGGCGCCCGCCCTCGCGGAGCTCGTCGCCCGGCGCGCGCGGCGCGTGCCGCT
This sequence comes from Cellulosimicrobium sp., assembly GCA_029256625.1. GTDB lineage: Bacteria > Actinomycetota > Actinomycetes > Actinomycetales > Cellulomonadaceae > Cellulosimicrobium. The sequence continues at coordinate 190 of JAQSXO010000248.1, forward strand.
CCAGCACCTCGTGGGCACCGCGCCGTTCCGGCACCTCGAGCTGGCCGTCGGACCGGGCGTCTTCGTCCCGCGGCCCGAGACCGAGCAGGTCGCGCAGGTCGCCGTCGACGCGGCGCGCGCGGTCGTGGCCGGGGCGGGGCGCGCGACCGTCGTCGACCTGTGCACCGGTTCGGGGGCGATCGCGCTCGCCGTCGCGACGGAGGTCGCCGGGACCGACGTGCACGCGGTCGAGCTCGACGCCGCCGCCCACGCCTGGGCCGAGCGGAACGTGACGGCCGTGCGCGAGGCGAGCGGCGTCGTCGTGCACCTGGTGCGGGGCGACGCCCGCACGGCGCTCGCCGGGCCCGCCGCCGACGGCGGACTCGACGGCGCGGTCGACGTCGTCGTGTCCAACCCGCCGTACGTGCCCCCCGGTGCCGTCCCGCGCGACCCCGAGGTGGCCGACCACGATCCCGGCGTGGCGCTCTACGGCCTCGGGCCCGACGGTCTCGAGGTGCCGCGGGGGATCACCACCGCGGCCGCGCGGCTCCTGCGCCCCGGCGGTCTCTACGTCATGGAGCACGCCGAGGTCCAGGCGGAGGCCGCGCGGGACATGGTCGCGGCGACCGGCGCGTTCGTCGACGTCCGCACCGTCGCCGACCTCACGGGACGCGACCGCATGGTCGTGGCCCGGCGCTCGGGACGCGAGCATGCCGGTGACCCGGAACTCGCCCGTGAGCGTGGAAGGATGGACCCGTGAGCTCCGTCCACCCCGTGACCGACCCGAACACCTGGGGCGCCGGCATCGACGAGGCGGTCAACGCGATCTCCCGCGGTGGAGGCGGTCAACGCGATCTCCCGCGGTGGCCTCGTCGTGCTGCCCACCGACACCGTCTACGGCATCGGCGCCGACGCCTTCGACGCGGAGGCGGTCTCCGCGCTCCTCGCGGCCAAGGGCCGGGGCCGGCAGATGCCGCCACCCGTGCTCGTGCCGGACGCGCGCACGCTCGACGGCCTCGCCACCGACGTGCCCGACGACGTGCGCCGACTCGTCGAGACGTTCTGGCCCGGCGGGCTCACCGTCATCCTGCGCGCCCAGCCCTCGCTGGCCTGGGACCTGGGGGAGACGCACGGGACCGTGGCGCTGCGCATGCCCGACCACCCGGCCGCGCTCGCGCTCCTGCGCCGCACCGGCCCCCTCGCGGTGTCGTCGGCGAACGCGACCGGGCGGCCCGCGGCGCTCGACGTCGACGACGCGCAGGCACAGCTCGGCGACGCCGTGACGGTCTACCTCGACGGGGGGACGGCGCCCGGGGGAGTGGCGTCGACCATCGTCGACGCGACGTCGGGCACGCTGCGCGTCGTGCGCCAGGGGGCGGTCACGCTCGACCGGCTCCGCGAGGTCGCGGACGTCGCAGGCCCGGACGACCCGCCCGCCGAGGCCCAGGCCACCGACGACGCCGGGGAGCCGGAGGCGAACGGCGGGTGAGGGTCTACCTGCTCGTGATGCTCGTCGCCGCCGTGGTGACGTTCCTCGCGACGCCCTTCGCGCGCTGGGTCGCGCTGCGCACCGGCGCGATCACCGCGGTGCGCGACCGCGACGTCCACACGATCCCCACCCCCCGGCTCGGCGGGCTCGCCATGCTGCTCGGCCTCGTGGTGGCGGTGGTCTTCGCGTCCCAGATGCCGTTCCTCGAGAGCGTGTTCGTCGGCGATGTCGCGGGCCGGCTCGTGGCCGACCCGCGGATCTGGGGGATCGTCGGCGGGGCCGCGATCGTCTGCCTGCTCGGGATCGCCGACGACATCTGGGACCTCGACTGGATGACGAAGCTCGCGGGCCAGGTGCTCGCCGCGGGTCTGATGGCGACGCAGGGCGTCGTCCTCTACCGCCTGCCTCTGGGGATCGGTGACCAGCAGCTCATCTGGTCCTCGCGCCTCCAGCTCGCCGCGACGATCCTCGTGGTCGTCGTCGCGATGAACGCCGTGAACTTCGTCGACGGCCTCGACGGTCTCGCGGCCGGGCTCGTCGCGATCGGCGGGACGGCGTTCTTCGTCTACTCGTACGTGCTCACGCAGAAGGCGAGCGCCGACGACTACTCGAGCCTCGCGACCCTCGTGATCGCCGCGCTCGTCGGCATCTGCGTCGGCTTCCTGCCGCACAACTTCCATCCGGCGCGGATCTTCATGGGGGACTCGGGCTCGATGGTCCTCGGGCTCGTCATCTCCGCCGCGGCGATCGTCGTGACGGGCAAGATCGAGACCGACGCGCTCTCCGGCGCGCAGCAGACCCCGGCGTTCATCCCGATCCTGCTGCCGCTCGCCGTGATCCTCCTGCCGCTGCTCGACATGGGCATGGCGGTGGTGCGCCGCGTCGCGCGCGGGAAGTCGCCGTTCCACCCGGACCGCATGCACCTCCACCACCGGATGCTCGCGATCGGGCACTCGCACCGCCGCGCCGTGCTCATCCTCTACGTCTGGACGGCCGTGTTCGCGTTCGCGGCGGTCGCGCTCGTCCAGTGGCACTGGCACGGCGTGGCGGTCGGCCTCGCGGTCGCCGTCCTCGTCTCCGCGGTCCTCACGCTCGGCCCGCTGCGCACGCGCGGCCGGTTCCTCGACGACGACGCCGCGACGACGACGTCGCCCGTGCCCCTCACGACCATCACCTCCGACGACCACCCGGGCGAGGCCGCCCCGCCGGCCTCGCCCGCCGTCACGACCCCGCCGAAGGAAGCCCTCAGATGACCACGAGCCAGCCCGAGCCCGCCCAGCCGGACGGAGGGCAGCCCGCCCAGCAGCCTGCCGAGCAGACGATCGGCCCGCACGGGCAGGCCGTGCGCGCGGTCTTCCGGACCGCGCTGCGGGACGTCCTCGTCCTGCTCGGCGCGCTCACGGTCCTCGGCGTCGCGATCGGGGCGCTCGTCGCCGGGCTGCCCGGCGTCTGGGGCGCCCTCCTGGGCGTCGGCGTGGCGCTGCTCTTCTCGGCGACCACCGTCTGGGCGATGCTGCGCACGGTGGACGCGAGCCCGACGACGACTGCGGCGGTCGTCATGGGGAGCTGGCTCGCGAAGATGGTGGTGCTCATCGTCATCCTCGTGGTCCTGCGCGGCATGGACTTCTACGACCGCTGGGTCTTCGCCGGGGTCCTGCTCGTCGGCGTCATCGGCTCCGCGGTGCTCGACTACCGGGCCGTGAGCAGGGGGCGCATCCCCTACGTCGAGCCCGACGCGCGCTGACCGACCACGCCACTACCAGGCGGGCGGCGTCCGGGCCAGGGACCAGTTGCCCGGAGCGCATGAGCAAAATGTCACAAGCACCGCCAGATCGGCGTGAGCACGCCGATCCATACGTTAGGCTACTGGCGAATCCATGACGGCCAGGTCCGACGGCGTGCCCACCAACGAGTGACGGCTGCCCGGACCACACGACCATTGGGAGTCCACCCTGTCCACGCTTGCGACCCCCGTGCTCCTCGCTGCTTCCGAGAGCGAAGGTGGCTTCCACGCGCCGTCGATCGCCGACTTCTTCCCGCCGGCCATCCTCTTCGAGGGCACGATCTTCCAGATCGACCGCATCTGGATCGTCCGCGTCGTCGCGACGATCGCCCTGCTGGCGATCTTCGTCATCGCGGCGCGCCGCGCGAAGCTCGTCCCCGGCCGGTTCCAGAACGCCATCGAGATGATCCTCGACTTCGTGCGCGTGCAGGTCGTCGAGGAGATCATGGGCAAGGAGAACGCCAAGCGTTTCGTGCCCATGATCACGACGATCTTCTGCGCGATCCTCGCGTACAACATCACGGGCATCATCACCGGCCTCAACATGGCCGGCACCGCCCGGATCGGCATCCCGCTGCTCCTCGCCCTGTGGGTCTTCGTGACCTACTGGTACGTCGGCATCAAGAAGCACGGCCTCGGCGGCTACCTCAAGAGCAACCTGTTCCCCCCGGGGATCCCGGCGCCGATCTACCTGATCGTCACGCCGATCGAGCTGCTCCAGATCCTCATCATCCGGCCGGCCTCGCTGGCCATCCGTCTCGTCGCCAACATGGTCGCCGGGCACATCATGCTCGTCCTGTGCTTCGCGGCGACGCAGTACTTCTTCTTCGAGGCGGCTCCCGCGATGAAGGCGCTCGGCGTCCTCAGCCTGGCCGGCGGCTTCGCCTTCACGCTCTTCGAGATCCTGGTCGCGGCGCTGCAGGCGTACATCTTCGCCCTGCTCGCGGCGGTCTACATCAACATGTCGCTCGAGGAAGAGCACTGACCTGACGGTCGGCGCGCCTCGCCGCTCGCACCACCAGCTCGCTCCAGACGCATCAACCCACGCGACGCCGGACCACCCAGGGCCGGCGCCCAACGGAAGGAACACCCATCGTGGACGTCACCACCCTCGCCGAGGTCACCGGTAACCTCAACTCGGTCGGCTACGGCCTCGCCGCGATCGGCCCGGGCATCGGCCTCGGTATCCTCATCGGCAAGACCATCGAGGGCATCGCCCGCCAGCCCGAGGTCGCCGGCCAGCTCCGCGCCACCATGTTCCTCGGTGTCGCGTTCGTCGAGCTCCTCGCCCTGCTGGGTCTCGTCGCCGGCTTCCTCTTCCCCGCGGCGTGATGTCGGCGCTGACGAGCGCCGCCGGTTCGCTGGTGGCGCAGACGGAGGAGCCGGAGGGGATCGACCTCTTCCTGCCGGCCGGCTACGACCTGCTCTGGTCGGCGGTCGTCCTCGTCGTCATCGCGATCGTCTTCTACAAGGCCATCCTGCCCAAGTTCCAGGCGGTGCTCGACGAGCGCACCGCGAAGATCGAGGGTGGCCTCGCCAAGGCGGAGTCCGCCCAGGCGGAGGCCGCGGCGGCGCTGGCGGAGTACCACCAGCAGCTCCAGGAGGCCCGCACGGAGGCGGCGAAGATCCGCGAGGAGGCACGGGCCGAGGGCTCGGCCATCGTCTCGGACCTGCGTGCGAAGGCGTCGGACGACGCCGCGCGCATCGTCGAGACGGCGCACCGCCAGATCGAGGCCGAGCGCCAGCAGGCCGCGGTCTCGCTGCGCAACGACGTCGGTCTGCTCGCGACGGAGCTCGCCTCGAAGATCGTCGGCGAGTCGCTCGCCGACTCGGCGCGCCAGAGCCGCGTCGTCGACCGCTTCCTCGACGAGCTCGAGGCCGCGGGTCCCGCGGCGGCGAGCGCGGCGGGCACGGCATCCGAGGAGCGCTGATGCGCGGAACGAGCGGCGAGTCCCTGACGCAGGCGCGGGACCGGTTCGAGCCGGTCCTGCGCTCGGCGGGCGAGGGCGCGCTCGCGCTGGGCGAGCAGCTCTTCGCGGTCACCGCGGCGCTCGACGAGTCGGTGCCGCTGCGGCGCTCGCTCGCGGACCCGTCCCGGTCCGGCGCGGACAAGGCGGCCCTCGTGTCCGCCGTCCTCGCGTCGGGCTTCGACGAGCGGGTCGTGGACCTCGTGTCCGGCCTGGTCCGGTCCCGCTGGACCCGCGAGGGCGACCTCGCGGACGCGACCGAGCGCCTGGGCCTGGACGCGGTCCTCGCGTCGGCCGAGGCCCGCGGTGCGCTGGAGAAGGTCGAGGACGAGCTGTTCCGGACCTCGCGCGCGCTCGTCGGGCAGCGCGAGGCGCGGCAGGTCCTCTCCGACGACACGACCGACCCCGAGCGTCGCGCCGCGTTCGTGCACGCGCTGCTCGACGGCAAGGTCGACCGCGTCACCGAGGTGCTCGCGGTCCACGCGACGCGCGCGCTGCGCGGTCGCCGGTTCGTCCCGACGCTGGGGTGGATCGGGGAGGTCGCGGCCGAGCGCCGCCAGCGCCTCGTCGCCTCGGTCATGTCGGCCTCGGTGCTGACCCAGGCGCAGCTCGACCGCCTCGCGGGGCTGCTCGAGCGGGCCTACGGGCGCGCCGTGCAGCTCAACGTGACGGTGGACCCCACCGTGCTCGGCGGGCTGCGCGTCCAGGTGGGTGCCGACGTCGTGGACTCCACCGTGCTCTCCCGGCTCGCCGACGCGCGCCGTCGCCTCGTGAGCTGACGAGCCGACCCTTCCGACCGACGACCGTCCTGCCGGCCACCGGCCGCACAACCGACAAACGTTCGACCGCACCCGAACCACGAGGTGCGGCCACGACAGGAGAAGAGCAATGGCTGAGCTGACGATCCGGCCGGAGGAGATCCGGGCCGCTCTGGACAGCTTCGTGAAGTCCTACGAGCCCGAGGGCGCCGTGTCCGAGGAGGTGGGCCGGGTCACCCTGGCCGCCGACGGCATCGCCCAGGTCGAGGGTCTGCCGGGCGCGATGGCCAACGAGCTGCTGCGCTTCGAGGACGGGAC
>JAQSXO010000249.1 GCA_029256625.1 Cellulosimicrobium sp.
GGGCAGGTCTTCGTCAACGCCTACTTCGACACCGCGATCGACCAGGTGCTCGGCTCCACCCAGTTCGACCCCACCGGCAAGGCACCGACGAACCTCACCGTCGTCGGCAGCCGCGCCCAATTCCCCGGACTGCTCGCCAACGCACTCGACAACGTCATCGCCCACGGACAGCGCCTCGGCCTCATGGCAACGCCGCGGTCCGCGCGAGGCCCCGTCAGCCGATACCCCACGGGCAAGGGGCGTGACCGCCGAGTTCTCGATCCACCGCCGAGTCGCCACGTCCGGCCGTCCTCCAGTGGGCCCGACATTGCCGCACCATGACCTGCCCCGCCGAGCCCCGAGCCTCGAGCGATCAGTTGGTGAACGAGTCCACCGCGGCGCGCCGACACATGTGACGAGGAGATCATGTACCGAAACGGGACGAGGGCGGCTGCCACCGGTGGCAGCCGCCCTCACGCGTGGACGTCACCTCGCCGAGGGCATCGTGACGAGGAGTGCTTGACGGAGTTCATCGAGGTCGACCCGGATCACGCGACCGACCTTGTACCCGGTCACCGTGCCGTTCGCGATGCGTCGCCGGATCGTCTTGGTGCACACGCTGAATTCCATCGCGGCGTCGGCGAGCGAGACAAGCCTGCCCCTCGGCACCCGCAGCTCCTGCCGTCGGTTGGTAGCCATCTTGACCTCCCGGTGAGTGGACGGCGCTTGCCGTCACCTGGCAGGTGCGCATCGATCCCCATCGGGGCAAGCGGGTCCGCCTCTGTCCCAGGGCGCTTCCGTCTGTCTCGCACCGGGTCTGTTGGAGGCTCCGCTGAACCGGTCGTTTCTCCGTCCTCGACTCGGACCGGTCTTCCGTGGTCAGGGCCTTCCTGCCGGCTCGTCACCATCACCTCTCGCGGTCTGGGCGTCCTTCTGACGACCTCGTCGGGTGGCGAGCTCGTCCGGCCGCATGAGCTCGACCATCCGCTCGGTGATCATGCGGTCTCGCTCGGCCGAGGCGTGCTGGTAGATCATCGCGACTCGCGCCTCGCTGTGGCCGCCGCGGAGCATGAGCTCGGCCGTTGTCGCACCGGCACGAGCGGCCATGGTGAGGCTGGTGTGCCGCAGGTCGTGCGTCTTGACGTCGGGCAGGCCGGCCTTCTCGCGCGCCGTCATCCACGCGTACCGCCACGTGCTGTCCGAGAGGACGCCTCCCGTGCGGGAGGGGAAGACCAGCCCGTCGCGGCCCGGCTGGGCGTACCGGCCAAGATGCTCGGCGAGCGCTTCGGCAAGTACCGGGGGGATGGAGATGGTCCGGCTTCCCGCCTCGGTCTTCGGCCTCCCGACGACGGCGCCCGTGCCCTTGCCGCCCTGCGAGACGTTCTGCGCAACGGTGATCGACGCGGCGTCGGGGTCGAGCACATCGACATCGCGGCGCCGCAGTGCACGCGCCTCGCCGATCCGCAGGCCGGTCCACGACATCACGTCGGCCAGTGCCCGGTACTTCTCCGGGAGCGCGCGGGCCATCGCCTCGACCTCGGCCGGCGTCAGGACCACCGGCGTGCGGTGGCGCCGGTACCGGCCCGCGCCAGCGACCCGGGCAGGCGAGGAGTCGATCAGGCCGACCGCCACCGCCGCCTTGAACACGCCCGAGAGGAGCTTGTAGACCTGCGACGCCTCACCGGCCCCGTCCCCGTTGGTGCGCCCCGACGCGCGTGCACGCCTGCGCAGCTCGGACTTCATCTGGGCGTGCCACGCGGCGACGTCCGCGATCGTCACCTCGTCGACGTACTTGCGCCCGATCGACGGATCGACGTACACCGCCAGCCACCGGACGTAGTTGCGGCGCGTCGCGGGAGCCAGCGTCCGGGACTCGACGTACTCCGAGGCCCACGCCGACAGCGTCAGCTTGCGCACGACCTCGCGCTGGTTTGGCGGACGCCACTCGCCGCGGTCGACGAGTTTTCGCTCCTCCACGAGCCAGATCTGCGCGGAGAGCTTGTCGCCGAACGTCCGGGTGTACCGCTTGCCGTCCGGTCCCCAGTAGCGAGCCCGGGCACCGACGATCTTGTTGTTGGTCTTGCTGCGCCGAGACTCAACGGAGCCAAAGCCACCCTTAGACACAGTCACCACCGCCTTCCAGACGGTAGGTGCGCGGTGGATGTCGCGAGTCCCGTGGGGCTCTGGCGGGGCCGTGGCGGGGCTGTAGAGCCCCACGAGGGTCCGTTTCGGTCCGCGAGGGTCCACGAAGCCCGTCAACGAACGGGCAGGTCAGAGGCTTAAAACCCCTGGTGGTGGGCCCGGAGGGACTCGAACCCCCGACATCCACGGTGTAAGCGTGGCGCTCTAACCAGCTGAGCTACAGGCCCTGGAACAGCGGAGCACAGCCTACCGGGTCGGCACCCCGCCACCGGCCACGCCGGGGGCGCGACGACCGGACCCGACAGCCCGACGCAAGAACCGTCGTCGGCCGCGGTCGGCGACGGCAGCGGCGCCGACGCGTCGCGCCCGCTTCAGAGCTGTTCGAGCGCCCGTCGGTAGCCGTCGAGGTCGCGACGCTGCCCGCGCGGGTTGACGACGGACCAGCGCACGATCCCGTCGGCGTCGAGCAGGAACGAGCCGCGCAGCGCGAGGCCGTTCTCCTCGTCCAGCACGCCGTAGGCCCGGGCGACGTCGCCGTGGGGCCAGAAGTCGGAGAGGAGGTCGAACTCGAAGCCCTCCTGGGCCGTCCACGCCTTCTGCGCGAACACCGAGTCGCACGAGATGCCCAGCAGCGTCACGCCGGCCGCCTCGAAGTCGTCGAGGTTGTCCCGGAGCTCGCACAGCTCGCCCGTGCAGATGCCGGAGAACGCGAACGGGTAGAACACGAGGAGCACCGGACCGCCGCGCAGGTCGGCGAGGTGGACGGGCGTGCCGTGCGTGTCGGGGAGCGTGAAGTCGGGTGCGGGGTCCCCCGGTCCGGGCGGTGTGGCCCGGACGTCGGCGACGCCCTCGTCAGCGACCGCGGCCACGGGTCCCGAGCTTCGTCGCGGACCAGTCGGGCGCGATGGCGAACGTGCTCGTCGCGTGCAGCCCGGCCGTGGTCGCGGCCTCCTGGATGTCGTTGTGGCCCACGTGCCCCGAGCGACCCGGCTTGGGGGTGAGCACCCAGATGAGGCCGCCGTCGTCGAGCACGGTCTGGACGTCCACGAGCAGGTCCGTGAGGTCGCCGTCGTCCTGGCGGTACCACACGATCACGCCGTCCGTGACGTCGTCGTAGTCCTCGTCGACGAGCTCGCCGCCGACGAGCTGCTCGAGCTCACCGCGCAGGTCGTCGTCGACGTCCTCCGACCAGCCGAACTCCTGCACCACGTTGCCGGGCGCGAACCCCAGGCGGTCCGCCCCGATGGGTCCTGCGGTGTCGGTCACTGTCGTGTCATTCCTTTCCTCGTCCTGTGCGTCCGTGCGGCGGGCCCCGACGCGCGGGCGGACGCCCGCGCGCACGACGACCTGCCGTGTCTGGCAAAGGTAGCCCACCGGAGGATCCGTTGCTTGGCAAGGTCCCACCACGGACACCCGCTCGGGAGCGTGGTGCCCGGCCCGTCGTCGGGCACCGCACCCGCACGACGCCGGGCGCCTCCCCTCCGGTGCGTGTCGCCGAAATCACGCCCTCTTGACCACCCGATGGTGTGACTTACGCGCGCGTTGTGAACACAATGGGTAGACCACCCTGGTCTCGTGAAGAGGCGCGGTCGCCACCAGCGGCCGCGGCCGCGTGCCCGGAGTGGCCCCAAGACGGGTGTCGGCCGTGTACCGCGCGGCCGTGCGCCCGGCATCCGACGAGATATGAGGTTGCTGGTGGCTTCGTACGACGAGACCGGACCGCTGATCAACGGTCTGCTCAGCCAGGTTCCGGACTTCGACCCCGCCGAGACCGGCGAGTGGGTCGAGGCCCTCGACGGCCTGATCGACGACCGCGGGGGCCCGCGCGCCCGCTACGTCCTGCTGAACCTGCTCAAGAGGGCCCGGGAGCGCAACGTCGCCGTCCCGACCTCCTTCACCACTCCCTACGTGAACACGATCGGTGTGCACGAGGAGCCCTACTTCCCCGGCGACGAGGCGCTCGAGCGCCGCTACCGCTCGTGGATCCGCTGGAACGCGGCGGTCATGGTGACGCGCGCGCAGCGCCCCGGCATCGGCGTCGGCGGCCACATCTCCTCCTACGCGTCGGTCGCGACGTTGTACGAGGTGGGCCTCAACCACTTCTTCCGCGGCAAGGACCACCCCGGCGGCGGCGACCAGGTCTACTTCCAGGGCCACGCCTCCCCCGGCGTGTACGCGCGCGCGTTCCTCGAGGGCCGCCTCTCGGCGGACCAGCTCGACGGGTTCCGCCAGGAGAAGTCGCACGCGGGCGGCGGCCTGCCGTCGTACCCGCACCCGCGCCTCATGCCCGACTTCTGGGAGTACCCCACGGTCTCCATGGGCCTCGGCCCGGCGAGCGCGATCTACCAGGCGTGGACGGACAAGTACCTGCACAACCGCGGCATCCGTGACACGGAGCAGCAGGACGTGTGGGCGTTCCTCGGCGACGGGGAGATGGACGAGCCGGAGTCGCGCGGCATGCTCCAGCTCGCGGCGCAGCAGCAGCTCGACAACCTGACGTTCGTCGTGAACTGCAACCTCCAGCGCCTCGACGGCCCGGTGCGCGGCAACGGCAAGATCATCCAGGAGCTCGAGGCGCAGTTCCGTGGCGCGGGCTGGAACGTCATCAAGGTCATCTGGGGCCGTGAGTGGGACGTCCTGCTCAACGCGGACAAGGACCGCGCCCTGGTCAACCTCATGAACGTCACGCCCGACGGCGACTACCAGACGTACCGTGCGGAGTCCGGCGCGTTCATCCGCGAGCACTTCTTCGGCCGCGACCCGCGGACCAAGCAGCTCGTCGAGAACATGACCGACGACGACATCTGGAACCTCAAGCGCGGCGGCCACGACTACCGCAAGATCTACGCGGCCTACGCCGCGGCGCGCGCCCACACGGGCCAGCCGACCGTGATCCTCGCGCACACGGTCAAGGGCTACGCGCTCGGCCCGACGTTCGCGGGCCGCAACGCGACGCACCAGATGAAGAAGGTCGGCCTGGCCGACCTCAAGGCGCTGCGCGACTCGCTGCGCATCCCGATCACGGACGAGGAGCTCGACGCCAACCCGTACGAGCCCCCGTACTACCACCCGGGTCCCGACGCGCCGGAGATCCAGTACCTCCTGGGCCGTCGTCAGCAGCTCGGCGGGTTCGTGCCCGAGCGCCGCTCGTCGCCCAAGCCGATCACGCTGCCGGGCGACAAGTCCTACGAGATCCTCAAGAAGGGCTCGGGCCAGCAGGAGATCGCCACCACGATGGCCTTCGTCCGGCTCCTCAAGGACCTCATCAAGGACAAGGAGTTCGGCAAGCGCATCGTGCCGATCATCCCGGACGAGGCGCGCACGTTCGGCCTGGACTCGATCTTCCCGTCGGCGAAGATCTTCAACACCCAGGGCCAGCACTACCTCGCCGTGGACCGCGAGCTCATGCTGAGCTACAAGGAG
>JAQSXO010000250.1 GCA_029256625.1 Cellulosimicrobium sp.
CGACGGCATGCGCGAGGGCATGGACTCGGCCATCACCCCGTACGCGACGCAGTACCCGCTCCTCGCGGGCGTCGCGTCGCTCCTGCTGCTCATCCCGCGCGTGACCCTCGGCGCGGCGGCCGCGCGCCTCGCCGTCGCGCGCCGCGACGCCCGCCTCGCGGCGCTGCGCCTCGCCGGCGCGACGACGGGCCAGGTCACCACCCTCACCGCCCTCGACGCCGCCGCGCAGGCCGTGATCGGGGCGCTCGTGGGACTGCTCGGCTACGGCGCCCTGCTCCCGCTCGTCGCACAGCTCCGCTTCCAGGGCCGCACGTTCGACCTCGGCGAGCTGTGGGTCGGCATTCCCGCACTGCTCGGGGCAGTCGTGCTCGTGGTGGCCGTGGCTCTCGTCTCCGCGCTCGTCAGCCTGCGCCGCGTCGCGATCACGCCGCTCGGCGTCGCGGCGCGCGTGACGCCGCCCGGGCTCAAGGCCGTCCGGCTGCTGTCGATGGGCGTCGCGTTCGTCGCGCTGATCGTCGCGACCAACCTGTCCTTCGGGTCCGTGTTCGTCGCGCTGATCGTCGCGACCAACCTGTCCTTCGGGTCCGTGGCGGTCGTCCTGACCGTCCTCACCGTCATCCTGCTGGTCGGCTTCGCGACGGTGAACGTCGTGGGACCGTTCGTCATCTGGCTCGTGGGCAAGATGACGGCCGGGAGCGCACTGCGCGTGCCGACGCTGCTCGCCGGGCGGCGGATCGTGGACAATCCGAAGACGGCGTGGCGCTCCGTCGGCGGGGTCGCGCTCGCGACGTTCATCGCGGGACTGACGAGCATCTTCGCGCTCCTCGACCCCGGCCTGGGCGCCGACCCGGACGAGGTGCAGTACCTCACCGACATGAAGACCGGCGGGTTCCTCACCCTCGCCATCGCGGGCGTGCTCGCCGCCGTCTCGACGGGCGTCATGCAGGCGGGGCGCGTCATCGACCAGCGCAACGAGTACCGCACGCTCGTCCTGTCCGGGACGGACCTGCGCACGCTCGACCAGGCGCGCTTCCGCGAGACGCTCGTCCCGCTCGTCGTGAGCGTCGGTGTCTCGACGTTCGCCGCGCTGCTGTTCATGGTCCCGGTGATCGGCCTCAACGCGTTCGCGAACGTCGAGGTCGTCGTGCAGTTCCTGCTGTGCGTCGCGGCGGCGTCGGCCCTCGTGCTCGCCGGGGCGGGGGCCTCGCGGTTCGTCGTGCGGTCCGCGCTCGCGACCACGGGGAGCGCGTAACGATCCGTACGCGTCAGCGCCCCTCTGGTCTCCAGACCCGTGGGGCGCTGACAGCGCTCCGCCGGTCAACAGAAAAGGCCCCGGGCGCTGAGCACCGGGACCTTCCTGAGCGGAGACGGAGGGATTTGAACCCTCGAACGGATTGCTCCGTTACCACCTTAGCAGGGTGGCGCACTAGACCTGACTATGCGACGTCTCCTCGCAGGCTCGACGGGAGAGCCTGCGTCGCCCAGGGTACAAGGGCGCCGCCGCGAGACCAAACCGCCGGGCCCGACGGCGTCGCGCGCCCCCGTCCGGACGCCTAGCGCTCGAACGTCCACTCCCGGTCCGTCAGCATGCGCGCCACGGCGAGGCCGATCGCGAGCGCGACGATGACCAGCCCGGCCTCGACGGCGTAGGCGAGCGCCTGGGCGGTCGCGCCGGTGTTGAACTCGTACACCGCGCGGTACGCCGTGACCCCCGGGACCATGATGACGACGGCCGGCACCGACACCGTGATGCGCGGGACGCGCAGCGCCGGGGCGACCGTGGCTGCGAGCAGACCCACGAGCAGCGCGGCCGCGGCCGCCGCGGCCTGGGGCACGACGTCGGCGTCCACGAGGAGCAGCCGCCCGACGTTCGCGACCATCCCGATCGACGCCGCCCCGAGCGCCATCGCCCAGGGGCTGTTGAACATCAGGGCGAACCCGAGCACCCCGAGGAAGCTCGCGACGCTCCGCAGGCCGAGGAACAGCGGCTCCGCCAGGCCGGGCGGTGGGACCGGGTCCGGTGCGAGCCCCGCCGCGGCCGACACCCCCCACACGGCCAGCGCGGCCGACGCGAGGATCATGAGCGCGTACGTCACCCGGGCGACCCCGGCGGAGAAGTCGAGCTTGGCGAGGTCGAGCGCCCCCGTGACGAGGGCGAACCCGGGCACGAGGAACAGCACCGCCGAGACGTAGCCCGCCTCGTGGCCGCCGTCGACCCCGGCGAGCTCCGACAGTGCCAGGACGAGGACCAGGTAGGCGAGGCTCGCGACCGCCGCCGCGAGCATCGTCACGCCGAACTGGTTGATGCCGCGGTGCAGCATCGCGCGCCGCACCCCCTGACCGAGCGCCGCGGCGACGAGCACCGCGCCGCACTCGACAAGGCCGCCGTTGTTGAGGAACGCGAACGCGGCGCAGGCGATCCCGGCCCACAGGGCGTTGAGGAGAGCCCCGTAGAGGGGCGGCCGGCGCGCGATGCGGTCGAGCTCGGCATCCACGGCGTCGAGGTCCGCGCCTGCCGGCAGCGCGGCGGAGAACCGCTCGAGCTGGGCCAGGCGGTCGGCGTTGATCCCGATCGACCGGACCTCGGTGAGCTCCGTGCGGAAGATCGGGCCCCGGTACGACGTCGCGGTGATCTCCGTGAGCGTCACGTGCGCGGCGATGTGGTCGAGCCCCAGCGCCCTCGCCGCACGCGCCATGTGCGACTTCACGCGATAGCTGCCGGTGCCCGCGGAGAGCGCGAGGCGTCCGATCCGCAGCACGGTGCCCGACCGGCGGATGAGGTCGACGGGCTCGAGGCCGGCTTCGTCGGCCGGGGAGGGCTCAGGCGTCACGAGGCCATGATCCCGTACGTCCGCACGCGCGGCACTCGCCGAAGGTCCCGGTCCCCCGTGCCCAGGGGCCGGGCCGCAGGGTCGCGCCCGCTCGCCCGGACCGGACGCCCGTCAGGAGCGTCGCACCCGGCGGACGACGAGGAGCCCCGCTCCCGCGAGCAGCAGCAGCCCTGCCGCCCCGAGCAGCCAGGCCGTGTCCGCGCCCGTCGCCGGGAGCGGGCGGTCCGGCGCGGTCGGTCCGGGAGGCGCTGCGCCCCCGCCGTCGTCCGGGGGTCCCGGCGGCTGCGGGGGCTCCGGCGGCGCCGGTGCTGGCGCGCACGCGGCTGCCTCGGACTCGGTCGCGCCGTCCTCGCCGAGCACCCCGACCGTGTTGAGGAATCCGCCCGCCTCCGTCCCGGCCGGGTCGCACAGCAGCGCGTCCGGGACGACGCCGGTCGGCACCTGCGCGACGACCGTCACCCGGAAGCGGTGCGCGGCCCCCGCGGCGAGCGTCGCACCCGAGGTCACCGTCGGCTGGTCCACGCCGTCCCAGTCGTCCGCGACCGGGAGCCCGTCGAGCGACTCCACCGACGCGTCCCGCACCACGATGCCGGCGCCGAACGCGAGCCGGTCGACGAGGTCGTAGGCCCGCGCCACGGTCGCCGTGCTGCTCACCACGACCTCGTAGGCGATGCGGAACACCCCGGGCTCGACCAGGTCGGGGCCCTCGACCACGCTCTTGGCGACGTCGAGCGCGGACGGCCGCTCGTTGGTGAACGTGCACAGCACCGTCTCCCCGGACAGGACGTCCACGGTCGCGGTGGCCCCGTCGACCGTCGTCGAGCCGCTGGAGCCGACGCACTCCAGGTCCGCGAGGTTCCAGCCCGGGGTCGGCGTCTCGGTCACCGTGTAGGACCCGGGCGCCAAAGGGCCGGGCGAGAACGGCATGCTCGCGTCGGTGAGGGTGAAGGGGGTCGGCTCGCCACCCTCCTGCGCCCACGCGAGCTCGAACTCCTGCGACGAGCCCGCCGGCACCGTGACCTTGTCGACCACGAGCGTCCCCCAGGGGGCGTTCGTGAAGGTGCACACGACCGTCTCGCCGGGGTCGAGGGCGATCGTCCCGACGCCGCCCGACGCCCCGGACCCGGTCCCGTCCGGGTCGCCGTCGACGCAGACCAGGTCGGTGTTCTCGAACCCGTCCTGCGCGATCTCCTCCACCGTGTACGCCCCGGGAGCCACGTCGTCGAACGTCGCGGTGCCGAGCCCGTCCTCGGTGGTGATCGAGAAGTCCTCCGTGCCCGGCCAGTCCCCCGTGAAGTCGAACGTGCCGTCGGCGCCGTCCACAGCCTTCGCCACGACGATCGTGCCGTGCCTCGCGTTCTCGGCCGTGCACACGGCGGCGTCGCCGGGGCCCACGGAGAAGTCGGAGAGGTCCCCGAGCTCGAACGGGTCGCCGCCGTCGGCGGGAGTGATCGTGCACGTGAGCGCCCCCTCGACCCACCCCTCCGCGTCCGACTCCACGAACGAGTAGCGGACGCCCGGCACGATCTGCGGGAGGTCGAGCGTCACCGTGCCGCCGACCGTCGTCACCGGCACCGTGATGGGATCGACCGCGCCGTCGAGGTCGGTGAGCACGAACTCGAACGTCCCGTCCCCACCCAGGGACGTCTTCGTCAGCGTGCCGCTGCCCTCCACCGCCGTGTTGGTCAACGTGCACGACACGTCCGCCGCCACCGGGGCGACGAACTGGATACCCGGGGCATCCGGGTCGGTGTCGGTGATGCCCGTGCAGACGGCCCCGGCCGCGGTCCAGCCCGGTACCGGCGTCTCGGCGATCGAGTACGTGGTGCCCGGGACGAGGCCTGACCACGTGACCACGTCCGCCGCCTGCCCGGCGCCCGAGACGGTCTGGGGCGAGGTCGTCCCCGGGGGCACCGGGTCGATCCCGACGTCGAACGACCACGGCAGGTCGCCGCCGATCCCCGTCGCGACCTTGGCCACGGAGATGCTCGAGGTCGCGACGGTGTTCTCGACACCGCAGACCACGTCCTGCCCGGGGGTCGCCTCGAGCTGGAACCCCGGGGTCGCGAGGTCCAGGTCCGTGAGGCCCTCGCACGTGACCTCGCCGCGCGTCCACCCCGGCGGCGCCGTCCCGGCCTCCCGCACCGTGTACGTCGCCCCGGGGACGAGCTCGCCCCAGGCGACCGTCGGGACGGCCGTCGTCGCGGTGCGCCCGTCCACCGTGCCGTCCGGGCCGACGAGCTCGACGCCCACGGACCAGTCGAACCCGGGAGCGGCCCCGTCGACCGTCTTGGTCAGGGACAGCGACGCCGGCGCAGCCACGTTCGTGAAGAAGCAGACGACGACGCCGCCGTCGGGCAGGTCGATCGTCACGCCGCGGCCGTCCGCGGTCGGGGTCCAGAAGTCCGCGTTGCAGGTAGGCGGGTCGGGCGCGAGCGACCACCCGACCGCGTCCGCCGGCTCGGTGATCGTGTAGGTCCCCGCCGCGAGCCCGTCGAACGAGCGCAGGGCGACGTTCGGCGGGGTCGAGCTGCCGCTCAGGCTGAACGGCGTCGGGTCGCCGACCGGAGGGACGAAGAGGAAGTCGAACTCTTGGTCGTACTCCACGGGGACGGTTCGCTTCACCACCGCGATCGAGCCGGGCGTGACGTTCGTGAAGAAGCAGCGCACCGTCTCGCCCGGGAGGACGGTCAGGTCGATCGTGCGCCCGGCCGGGTCGGCGGAGTGGTCCTCGCCGCCGTAGGTGCACGCGAGGTCGGCCAACCGGGTCGCGGGCTCCTCGTCGTCCGTCAGCTCCTCGATCGTGTACGTCCCCGCGGGCACGTCCTCGATCGTGTGCTCGTAGAGCGTCCCGTCGCCCTGCTCGACCGTGATCGAGAACGCGTCGTTCCCCGGGAGGTCGCTCTCGAAGTCGAACGTGCGGCCGTCGACCCCGTGCGCCTCCTTGGAGACGACCACCCGGCCGAGCTGCGTGTTGGTGAACGTGCACTCGATGTTCTGACCGGCCACCGGCGTGACCGTCACGGACCGCGCGTTCTCCGCGCCGTCCGCGGTGCACTCGATCTCGGGTGGGAGCCACCCGGGGGCCGGGCCTTCGGCGACGCTGAACGGTACGCCGGCCTGGACGGGGAACGACGCGCTCTGGCCGTCCGCGAGCGTGAAGCCCGGCTGACCCGTCGCCTCGAAGGCGAAC
>JAQSXO010000251.1 GCA_029256625.1 Cellulosimicrobium sp.
CGTCGGGATCGTGCGCCCGTCGCGGTCGGCGTGCCAGAACGCCTGCGACAGCCGGTCGCGCGGCCCGAGCTCCATGGTGCGCGGCACGGGCGCCCCGACCGGCGTCTCCGGGCCGAGGCCGTAGTCGGCGAGGTAGCGACGGCCGTCGGCGTCGAGCAGCACCCCGCCCTCGCCGCGCGCCGCCTCGGTGAGCAGGATGCCGCTCCCGGGGAGGCCGGTCGGGTGGAACTGGAGGAACTCCATGTCGCGCAGCGGCACGCCTGCGCGCAGCGCCATCGCGGTGCCGTCGCCCGTGCAGATGCCGGCGTTGGTGCTCGTCCCCCAGGCGCGGGCCGAGCCGCCCGTCGCGAGGACCACCGCGGGCGCCTCGAGCAGCAGCGGCTCGCCGCGGTGCTGGTCGTGCACGACGACGCCGCGCACCCGCGCGTCCGGCCCGCCCACGTCGGCGACCACCAGGTCGAGCACGTGGTGCTCGTCGTACCGGCGGACGGGACCCTCACCGCCCGAGTGCCGCAGCGAGGTCTGGAACAGGGTGTGGAGCAGGTGGAAGCCGGTCTTGTCGGCGGCGAACCACGTGCGCGCGCGGCTCATGCCGCCGAACCGCCGCACGGCCACGTCGCCCTCGTCGGTCCGCGACCACGGCAGCCCCCAGCGTTCGAGCCGGTACAGCTCGCCCGCGGCACGCTCGACGACGAACCGGACGGCGTCCTCCTCGCACAGCCCCGCGCCCCCCGCGAGGGTGTCGGCGACGTGCTGCTCGAGCGAGTCGTCGTCACCCACCACCCCCGCGGCCCCGCCCTCCGCGGCGACGGTGTGCGAGCGCATCGGGTAGACCTTCGAGACGAGCGCGACGACAGGAGCGCGGTGGTCGTCCCGCGCCGCGGCCTCCGCGACCGCGAGCGCCGCGCTGAGCCCGGCCGCGCCGCCGCCCACGACGACGACGTCGGCGCGCTCGACGCGCAGGGCGGTCACGCGCGTCCCCACGGCGCGGCGGCCGCGGGACGAACGCGCAGGTCCGCGCACGCGGGAAGGGCCGGGGAGGGGCGGTGCCGAGGCATAGGGGAAGGGTCCTCGCGCTCCGGCGGCGGCGCAACAGGCGAAGGTCCCGGAGCCGGGCCCGTCTCATGGGCACCGCTCCCCATCGATCCGGGGGCTCGACTCTGGGTAAGGTCCGTGCGGCACCCCTCCCCGAAACACCGGAGCTCCTCATGCGTCCCGTCCGTTCCGCCGCTCGCCTGACCGTCGCCGCCGCGCTCGCGCTCGGCCTCACCGCGTGCACCATCAACGTCGGCGGCGGCACGCCCGAGACGCCGACGCCGGAGGAGACGTCCGCCGAGGAGTCCGCCCCCGTCGAGGACGCGGAGGAGGTCGACGACGCCGCGGCCGAGGAGACCGGCTCGAGCGGCGAGCTGCCCGACTGGGCGAACCCCGTCACGAACCCGGGCGAGCAGATCTCGACCTTCAACGTGGGCGACGTGCGCATCGACGTCTACCAGGTGGGCGTCACGCAGGCGACGAAGGACGGCCTGTTCGTCGACCCGGAGAACAACTTGCCGATCATCGCCGAGGGTGACGACATCGTCTTCGTCAACTACGTCATCACGAACGAGGGCGCGCCGATCGACCTCGGCTCGAGCCTCGTGAGCATCGACGAGCGCTACGACGACTGGCCCTACATGCAGGGCATGGACACGATCGTCGACGACTCGCTGTACGAGGCGCAGGGCGTGAACGACGACGGGATGGCGGCGGGCGCGTACCGCGAGCCGACGGTCTACACGTTCGGCACCGGCCAGTCGTACTCGTACGCGACGAACTTCCGCTACCAGTCGGGCTCGCCCATCACGTTCGACGGCACGATCGTCCCGGTCGACGCCGAGGGCGAGCTGCTGCACGACGAGCGCATGGAGGGCGAGGGCACGGGCACCATCTCCTGACCCCTCGCGAACCCTCACGGGTTCGCTGCCGCACGCGAGCGCCCTGGTCCCTCGGGACCGGGGCGCTCCGTCGTCTCACCGGCCGACCACGTGCGCCGCCGGGTGGCAGCTCACCGCCGCGTGAGCTCCTCGTCGTCCGGGTGGCGCTCGATGTAGGCACGGATGAACGGGCACAGCGGCACGACGCGCTCTCCCGACGCGCGGACCTGGTCGAGCGCGCCCGCGGCGAGCGCGGAGCCGACGCCCTGGCCCTCGAAAGCCGGGTCGACCTCGGTGTGCGTGAAGATCACCTTCCCGGGCTCGCGGACGTACGCGGCGAACCCGGCGACGACGCCGTCGTCGGTGCGGGCCTCGAAGCGGTCGCCCTCGTCGGTGACGGTGACGGTCGTGGTGCGGGATGCGGGGCTGTCGGTCATGGCGCCCATCGTCGCCGCCGCACGGCCGTCGGACAACCGGCGCGCCCGGGCCGGGCGCCGTGGCGAGACGGTCGTCACGTCCCGCCCCGAGCCGCGAACTCGCTACCGGGCGGACGGCGTCCGGGTGCGACACTGGGACGGTGGTCCAGGATTCCCCGTCGCGCGCTGACGACCCCGAGAACCCCGAGCACCGGCAGGACGACCTGACGACCGACGAGACGACGTCGGGCACCCCCGCGGGGGCGGGGGCGACGTCCCGGAACCCCTACCGCGCCGTGCTCACGCTGCCCGGCGCGTGGCGGTTCTCCGCCGCGGCGCTCGTGGCGCGCCTGCCGATGTCGATGGTCGGCATCGGCACGATCCTCATGATCCAGGGCATCTACGGCGAGTACGCGCTCGCCGGGCGCGTCGCAGCGGCGCTCGTCGTGGCGCAGGCGATCGTGTCGCCCCAGATCGCGCGCCTGGTCGACCGCACGGGGCAGCGCGTCGTCATGCTGCCGCTGCTCGCCGCCGCGACGCTCGGGCTCGGCGGGCTCATCCTCTGCGCCGTGCTCCGCGCCCCGGAGTGGACGCTCTACGTGTTCGCCGCCGTCTCCGGGGCGACGCAGGGGTCGTACGGCTCGATGGTCCGCGCGCGCTGGACGCACATCGTGCCCGACGCGCGGCGCCTGCACACCGCGTACTCCCTCGAGTCCGCGCTCGACGAGCTCGTGTTCGTCGTCGGGCCCGTGCTCGCGACCGTGCTCGCCACGAGCGTGTCGCCGTCGGCCGGTCTGGTCGTGCCGCTCGTCGCGGCGGTCGTCGGCGGGCTGTGGTTCCTGTCCCAGCGCGCGACCGAGCCGCCGGTCGTCGTGCCGGAGGCCGGCGTGAAGCAGCGCTCCGCGATGCGCTCGACCGGCATGATCGTGCTCGCCGTGATCTTCGTGGCGATGGGCATCGTGTTCGGCGCGACCGACGTCTCGACCATCGCGTTCGCCGAGGAGCAGGGGCAGAAGGGCGCGGCCGGGCTGATCCTCGCCGTCTTCGCGATGGGCTCGCTCATCTCCGGCCTCGTCTACGGCGCGCGGCACTGGGTATCGCCGCTGTGGCGCCGGTTCGTCATCGGGATGGTCGCGCTCGCCGCCGGCGTCTCGCTGTTCTTCTTCGTCACGTCGATCCCCGTCCTCGCCGCGGTGATGTTCGTGACCGGGTTCGCCATCGCACCCACGCTGATCAACGGCAACAACCTCGTGCAGAACCTCGTCGCGCCGAACCAGCTCACCGAGGGGCTCGCGTGGGTCGGCACGTCGCTCGGCGTCGGGGTGTCGATCGGGTCGTCCGTCGCGGGGTCGCGCATCGACGCGGGCGGCGCGCACGCCGGGTTCGAGGTCGTCGTCGCGGCGGCGGCGCTCGCCGTCGTGCTCGTGCTCGTCGCGCTCCGGTCGCTGCGCCGCAGCGCCGACCGCGAGGACGTCGCACCGGCGCACTGACGCCCCCGGTGCTGGGCGCAGCCCCGCGCCGAACCCGGGGTTTCGCGGCACCCGACCGCTCTGGTGACACGCGGTCCCGGGTTCGGCGGGGTGGCCGTCAGGCCGGGTCGGTGCCCGAGAGGTGCGCGCGCTCACCCTCCTGGTCGAAGATCGTGAGGATCTCGACCGGGCCGTCGTGCGCGCCGAACGAGTGCGGCACCATCGTCGAGAACTCCGCCGCCTGGCCCTCGTGCACGAGGATCCGGCGGTCCGCGAGGTAGACGACCGCCGTCCCCGACAGGACCGTGAACCACTCGTGCCCCGGGTGGACGCGCTGGTGCTCGGGGCCCACGGCGCGCTCGGGCGTCAGGCGCATCTTCGCCACCATCGTCCCGGGCCGGTCGCGCGAGAGCAGCCACGTGGTCTCCCCCGGCCGGCGCTGCGGCTCGGGCCGGATGACGACGTCCTCGTCGTCGACCGGCTCGACGAGCTGGTCGAGCGTCGTGCCCAGCGCGCGGGCGATCGGCACGAGCTGGTCGAGCGCGATGC
This sequence comes from Cellulosimicrobium sp., assembly GCA_029256625.1. Taxonomy (GTDB): domain Bacteria; phylum Actinomycetota; class Actinomycetes; order Actinomycetales; family Cellulomonadaceae; genus Cellulosimicrobium. Next base: position 4,351 of record JAQSXO010000251.1, read on the forward strand.
GGCGGTGCCCCGTCTCGAGGCGGCTGAGCGTCGACGGGCTGAGGAAGCACCGGGCCGCGAGCGCGTCGAGCGTCCAGCCGCGCGCGAGGCGCAGCCCGCGGATGCGCTGCCGGACGACGGCGTCGAGATCGGGTTCTTGCGTCATGAGCAAGATCCTATGTCTCAGGCGCAGAATCGTCCTACGGTGGACGCATGGACTCCCCCGGGCACGACCACCGTCACGGCCACGGCCATGGGCCTGAGCATGGGCACGGCCACGCGCACGACCACGTCCCGCACGGCCACGACGCCGACGGGCTGGCCGAGCTGCTCGAGCTCGACGCGTCGGTGTTCGGGACGCTGCTCGACCAGGCCGTCGCGGTCGCCGTCGCGCACGCGCCGCGCCCGACGCGCACCGTCGTCGACCTCGGCGCCGGCACCGGCACGGGGACCCGGGCGCTCGCGCGCGCGTTCCCGGACGCGGAGGTCGTCGCGGTCGACGCCGACGCGGGGATGCTCGAGCGTTTGCGCTCCGGGCTCGCCGGGACCGGCCTCGAGAACCGGGTGCGGACGGTCGAGGCCGACCTCGACGCCGGCTGGCCCGACGTCGGCACGGCCGACGTCGTGTGGGCGTCCGCGTCGCTGCACCACGTCGCCGACCCGGCGCGCGTCCTGCGCGACGCCCACGACGCGCTCGTGCCCGGCGGCCTGCTGGTCGTCGTCGAGATGACGGCGACCACGCCCGTCCTGCCCGACGACGTCGCGCACCCCGAGCTCGCCGCCCACCTCGAGCGCGCGCTGGGCCAGGCGGGCTGGAACCGCTACCCCGACTGGTCGCCGTACGTGACCGACGCGGGACTGGACCTCGTCGAGCGGCGCGAACCGAGCGCCGTCGTGCCGCCCGGGCCCGACGTGACGCGCTGGGCGCACGCGACCACGTCCCGCCAGCGCGAGCACCTCGCCGACCACCTCGACCCCGACGACCTCGCCGCGCTCGACGCGACGGCACCGACCGGTCGCGTCGACACCAACGACCCTGCCGACCCGGCGCCCACGCACACCGTCGGCGCCCGCGGCGGCCGCATCGTCTGGGCCGCCCGCCGCCCCCGCTGAGTGCATGAAATAGTCGCCGTCTTGGCCGATCCTCGCGACTATTTCATGCACTCAGCGCACCCCTTCCCTTGCTGAGGAGAGACATGGACAC
>JAQSXO010000252.1 GCA_029256625.1 Cellulosimicrobium sp.
AGGTACGGGCTGGAGAAGTCGACGGCCTGCTTGCGCTCGTCGGTGATCGACGTCTGGTAGGCGGCGACGTCGAACGGCTTCACGGCCGGGCTGATGATCTGCTCGAACGTCACGGTCTCCCAGACGACGTCGTCGGCCGCGTAGCCGAGGCGATCCGCGACCGCGTAGATCAGCGCCGACTCGAAGCCCTCGCCCGAGTCGTGCTCGCCGATGTACCACGGCGCGTACGCCTCGCCCGCGCCGACGGTCAGCACGCCGTCGGTGAGCGTCGGGAGCGCGCCGGGCTCGCACTGCGCGGCCTCGTCCGAGGCGATGCCGCTCGGGCTCGCGGCGTCGTCGCCGTCGCCTCCCGACGAGCAGGCCGTCAGCGTGAGCGCGGCGACCGCCGTGACGGCGGTGAGGACGGCGGGACGGGGACGCAGACGGCGCATGGTGACCTTCCGGGTGTCGGGCGCCCGCGGGAGTGGTGGGCGCCGGCCACTGACGATAACGCCGGGCCGTGGGCCGTGGCTTCCCCCGGCCGCGCCCCGGCCGGGTGGGGCGCGTCACAGCGCGAGCCTCGATGCTGCGGGGCGGCGCGCCCGGGGCGGATGTGCCCGGACACGACGAAGGCCCTCGATCATCAGATCGAGGGCCTTCGCCTTCTGAGTAGCGGGGGCAGGATTTGAACCTGCGACCTCTGGGTTATGAGCCCAGCGAGCTACCGAGCTGCTCCACCCCGCGTCGGTGATCACTACTCTACGGAACTCGCGCACGGCCCCGGGCTCGAGCCGCACGTCCGCGGCGCAGTCGGCGCGGTTGAACGCGTCGGTGAGCGTCTCCACGGGCTCGATCGCGACGGCGGCCCGCTCGCGCCGCGCCAGGCCGTCGCCCGTGTACACGTGCACGAGCCCGCGGTCCTGCCACACGGCGAGCCCCTGCCCCGTCGCGGGGTCGCGCACGAGGGTCCGGGCGCGGCCGTCGGCGTCGGTGCGCAGGTCGCCGAACGCGTGGTCGAGCCGCACGCCGGCGAGCGGCAGCGGCCCGACGCCGTCGATCGCCCCGAACGCCTCCGTCCCCGCGAGGGGCAGCAGCCCGGCGTCGGTCACGACGGCGTGCCGCGCCGGGACGGTCAGCTCGAGCCGGTCGATCGTGTCGTGGCCCGGCACGCGCAGGTACGGGTGCCACCCCAGTGCGACGGGCGCGGCGGTCGCGCCGACGTTGCGGGCCCGCAGCGTGACGCCCAGCGAGCCCGCGTCGAGCAGGTACTCGACCTCGAGGGCGAGCGCGAAGGGGTACCCCGCGTGCGCGTCGCCGGTCACGGAGGCGCGGAGCGTGACCGACACGGGTCGCGCCGGGTCCTCCTCCACGGGGCGCCCGGGGCCCTCGTCCCGGTCGACGACCGTCCAGTCGAGCGTGCGGGCGAACCCGTGCATGGTGAGGGGCTCCCACGGCAGGACCGGCGGCACCTGGTGCCGGACGCCGTCGAACACGTAGTGCCCGCCCGCGAGACGGTTGACGAACGGCGCCATGAGCGCGGACCGCGCCGCGTCGTGCGCGGCGACCTCCGCCTCGTCGGCGTACCCGTCGACGAGGTCCTCGACGCGGGTGGTCCCGTCCGCCCCGCGCCACGGCGCACGCCAGGCGAGCACGGCGGCACCGCGCAGCGCCACGACGAGCTCGGCCCCGGACGGGTGGTGCAGGCGCGCCGCGGGGACGGCCGGGGTCGTGTCGCTCGCCGCGCTGAAAGCGTTGCTGCAAACCGTTGCAGATGTCACGAGGAGCGATCCTCCCGCCCGGCGGACGAAAAGACAACTCCGGGACGACGCCCGACGGGCGGGGACACCTGGTGGTGTCCCCGCCCGTCCCTGGCGTGCGTCGTCCTGCCGCGGCGTCAGCCGGCCGACGACTCCGTGTCGAGCGACTGCTCGGCCGCCAGCGCCGCCTCCAGCGCCTGCTGGAGCCGGTCCTGCGCCTCGCCGTAGGCGGCGAAGTCGCCCTCGGCGAGCGCCGCCTGACCGTCCTCGATCGCCTGCTGCGCCTGGCGCAGCGCCTGGTCGAGCTCGGCGCGGGCGCCGCCGTCGACCGTGCCGCCGTCGGCCGGCGGCGCCGGCTCCTCGGTGGCGGGCGGCTCCGTGCCGGGGTCGGTCGTGCCCGGGTCGGCGGTCTCCCCGTCGGCGGGCTGGTCCGGGACCTCGGTCTCGACCCCGCCGTCGGCGTCGCCCGCGTTCGCGCCCGAGTCGCCGCCGAACACCTGGTCCAGCGCCTCGTCGAGCGTGTCGGCGAAGCCGATCTCGTCGCCGAACGACACGAGCACCTTGCGCAGCAGCGGGAACCGCGTGCCCTCCGTCGACTGCACGTAGACCGGCTGGACGTACAGCAGGCCGCCGCCCACCGGGAGCGTGAGGAGGTTGCCGTTGATGACCGTCGAGTCACCACGGCGCAGCGCGAGGAGGCCGTCCGCGGCGGTCGGGTCGGTGTTGAAGTTGTTCTGCACCTGGCCCGGTCCGGGGACCGTCGCGTTGCGCGGCAGCTCCAGGAGCCGCAGCGTGCCGTAGTCCTCGGACCGCACCCCGGCCTCGTTGCCCGGCTCCGCGTCGACCGCGAGGAACCCGGTGAGGATGTTGCGGTCCGAGCCGCCGCCCGGGATGTACGTCGACATGAGCGAGAACGTCGGCGCCTCCTGGCTCGGCATCTGCAGCGTGAGGTAGTACGGCGGCTGGGCCGGCTTGACCGTCCCGCCCACCGTCGGGTCCTCCGGGATGCGCCAGAAGTCCTGCTGCGTGTAGAACTCGTTCGCGTCGTCCACGTGGTAGCTCGCGAGCAGCGTGCGCTGCACCTTGAACAGGTCCTCGGGGTAGCGCAGGTGGCTCATGAGGTCGCCCGAGATGTCCGAGAGCGGCTGGACGGTGCTCGGGAAGACCTGGCTCCACGCCTGGAGGACCGGGTCCTCGACGTCCCACGCGTACAGGTCGACGGAGCCGTCGTACGCGTCGACCGTCGCCTTGACCGAGTTGCGGATGTAGTTGACCTGCTGCGGCGCGAGCGCCTCGACGGAGTTCGCCGCGACGAGCGAGTCGCGCGTCGAGTCCTCGAGCGACTCGGACGTCGAGTACGGGTAGGCGTTCGACGTCGTGTAGCCGTCCACGATCCACTTCACGCGGCCGTCGACGACCGCCGGGTACACGCGCCCGTCGAGCGTGAGGTACGGCGCGACCTTCGCGACGCGGTCGCGCGGGCTGCGGTCGTAGAGGATCTGCGACTCCTCGGTGACGCGGTCGGAGAAGAGGATCTGCTCGGACCCGAACTTCAGCGCGTACAGCACCTTGTTCATGAACGACCCGACGCTCGGGCCCGCCGCGATCTCCTGCGTCGGGAAGGTGTTGCTGACCTGACCGGCGTCGTCGTCGACCGGGTAGTCGAGCTCCCACGGGTCGGTGCCCTCGGGCGCACCGACGATCGAGTACTGCGGCGCCTCGGGCGAGAAGTAGATGCGCGGCTCGTAGCCGCCGGCGTCGGTGAACGCGCCGGTGGACGGGATCGAGCCCTCGTAGAACGCCGGCCGGCCGTCCGGACCGATCTGGTTGCCGTACGCGGCGACGACGCCGAAGCCGTGCGTGTAGACCGTGTGGTCGTTGACCCAGTTACGGGCGTCGGCGCCCAGGCCCTCCTGGTTGAGCTCGCGCACCGCGATGACGGTGTCGCGGCTCTCGTCGTCGATCGTGTACCGGTCGACCGACAGCGACGGCGAGAACTGGTAGTACTGCTTGTTCTGCTGGAGCTGGCTGAACGACGGGCTGACGATCTCCGGGTCGAGCAGGCGGATCGACGCCGTCGTGTCGGCGTCCTCGCGCAGCGCGCCCGCCTCCGCCTCCGTCTTGGCGTTGTAGGCCTCGGTCTGGACGTCGTCGATCCCGTACGCCGACTTCGTCGCGTCGATGTTGCGCTGGATGTACTCCTCCTCGAACTCCTGCGCGTTCGGCGTGACCTGGAAGCGCTGGACGACGCTCGGGTAGATGCCGCCGATGGCGATGGCCGACACGACCATGAGGCCGACGCCGATCGCCGGGAGGCGCCAGTTGCCGCGCACCGCGGTCACGACGAACAGCGCCGCCACGAAGAGCGCGACGACCGTGAGGATCGCCTTCGAGGGGATGACCGCGTGCACGTCCGCGTAGGACGCGCCGTCGAACTTCGCGCCGCCCGAGGTGAGGATCGAGTACCGGTCGAGCCAGTAGTTGGCCCCGATGAGGACCAGGAGGAGCGCGGCGATCACCGAGAGCTGGACGCGCGCGGCCGTCGTCGTCCGCGGGCCCGCGTCGGAGCCGCCGCCGATGCGCAGCCCGCCGTACAGGTAGTGCGTCGCGACCGCGGCGATGCCCGCGATGATGACGACCGCCATGAGGAAGCTCACGACGAACCGCAGCGCGGGCAGCGTGAAGACGTAGAACGACAGGTCGATGCCCCACTGCGGGTCCGTCGTGCCGAACGGCACCGAGTTCAGCGCCAGCAGGACGGTCTGCCACTGCGACGCCGCGGCTGCCCCGGCGAAGAAGCCGACGAGGGCGGGCGCGACGATCATGACGACCTTGCGCAGCGGCTCGATCGCCTCGCGGTACTGGTCGAGCGTCGCCTGCTCGGGCGTCGACGGCGCGTAGATCGGCCGTGACCGGTACGCGATCGAGAACGACAGGAAGACGAGGCCGCCCATCACGAGGAACCCGCCGACGAACAGGGCGATGCGCGCGCCCCACTGCGTCCACAGGACGTTCGCGAAGTCGAGCTGCCGGAACCACAGCACCTCGGTCCAGAACTGGGCGAGCAGGAGCAGGAGGACCACGAGGGCGCCGACGACGGCGATCGCGATCCCGATCGGACTCCGGCGCCGGGCGGGCCGCGCCCCGGAGGACGGCCGGCGGGGCGCTGAGGCGAATGACACGGTGGGTATACCTCTTCGGTCGTGGCTCGGGCGTGCACCGGGGTCAACGCCCGGTCCTCCCCCAAGGTTCCCACGGTCCGCGGCCTCGTGGGGGACGTCACGGTCGGGCACCGACCGTCCACCGCCGGACGGCGCGCGATGGGGGACCATGGGGGCATGCCCCAGCCTGACGACGCCTCCCCCTTCTCCGGCCCCTCCCCCGACCCCGCGCCCGGCACCGGTCCGGTCGCCCCCGGCGGCCCGACGCCGCAGCACGCCCTCGCGCTCGCCGTGCACGAGGTCGAGGCGCACGCGGCGGACGCGGGCTGGGACGCCCCGCCGCGCCTGTTCGCGCTCGTCGCGACGGCCGGGGCGCTCGCGGCGGACCCGACGCTCGCGGACCGCCTGCCCCCGGACGTCGTCGCGGCGGCCACCGCGGACCCGCACCACCTGCTCTCGATCGAGCAGGAGGGCTTCGCCGTCGACGGCGACCTCGAGGAGGGGCTCGCGCGCGTCGCCTGGCCCGCGACGGTCGACGGCGCCGCGCTCGTCGTCGAGCGGATCGTCCTGCCCCCGGCCGCGGAGGAGGGCGTGCCCGACAACCCGGACGCCGCGCTCGACTACCTCACGTCGCACCCCGACCGGCAGGACGTGCGCCTCGCCGTCGGCGTGCTGCGGGACGGCCCGGCCTGGTGCGCGGTCCGGTCGCGTGCGCACGACTCCGCCACCGACGTCGCGGGCGGCCCGGACCTCGTCCCCGGTCTCGTCACCGCGCTGCGCGCGACGCTCGAGGACTGACGCGCGCGGTCGGCGTCAGCCGCGCGCCTCGCACGTCGCGAGCGAGTCGCCCTCGCCCGCCCCGATCGCCTCCATCGCCGCGCGGGCGTCGGCCAGCGTCGAGACCGCGGCGACGTGCAGGCCGTCGGGCACGTTGCCCACGACCTCCGGGCAGTTGGCCTGCGGTGCGAGGAACCACGTCGCGCCGTCGCGCAGGGCGCCGTAGAGCTTCTGCTGGATGCCGCCGATCGGGCCCACGTCGCCCTCGACGCTCATGGTGCCCGTGCCGGCGATGACGACGCCGTTCGCCTCGTCCTCGGGCGTGAGCTGGTCGACGATGCCGAGCGCGAACATCGTCCCCGCGCTCGGGCCGCCGATGTCCTCGATCTGGATCGACACGTCGACCGGGAAGTCGAA
>JAQSXO010000253.1 GCA_029256625.1 Cellulosimicrobium sp.
GATCATCCTGGCGGTGCTCATCGCGTTCTTCCCGGTCGTGGTCTCGGCCGTCGCGGGGCTGCGGTCGATCGACCCCGAGCTGCTGGAGATGTCGGCGACGATGGGCGCGTCGCGCTGGAAGACCTTCCGCAAGATCCGCTTCCCCGGGTCGCTGCCGCAGCTCATGTCCGGGCTCAAGGTCGCGGTCACGCTCGCGGTGGTGGGCGCCGTCGTCGGCGAGTTCGTCGGCGCCGACCGCGGCCTCGGGTACGTGCTGCTCCTCGCGAGCGGCAACCTCGACGCGCCGCTCCTGTTCGCGGACCTGATCCTCATGTCGCTGATCGGCGTCGTGCTGTTCCTCGTCGTCGAGCTGCTGGAGCGGCTCCTCATCCCGTGGCACGCGTCCCGGCGGGGGAACCTCGTCCTCGCGTCCTCCTGACACGCCCTTGATCCACCCCGAGAGTTGGCCGCCTCGACGACGAGGCGGCACGAGCAGAAGGAGTCTTCCCATGCGTGGTGCACGTCTGACAGTCTCGCTGGCGGTGGCCGGCGTCGTGGTGGCGACGACGGGGGCCTGCGGGCAGTCGGCCGACCCGTCGGGGCCCGCCGAGGGCGAGGGTGGCCTGACCGAGGTCACGGTCACGCTCAACTGGGTCCCCTACGGCGAGCACGCGCCGTTCTACTACGGCGTCGAGCAGGGGATCTTCGAGGAGGAGGGCATCGACCTCACGATCCAGCCGGGCAACGGCTCGGGGAACACCGTCCAGCAGGTCGCGCAGCGCAACACCGACTTCGGGTGGGCGGACACGCCGCCGCTCGCGAACGCGATCAGCTCGGGCATGCCGGTGCGGAGCGTGGGCGTGTTCCTGCAGACCGGCCCCAGCTCGGTCGAGTTCTTCGCCGACCAGGGCATCGCCGAGCCCGCCGACCTCGTGGGCAAGACGGTCGGCGGCACGCCGGGCGACGCGATGTACGGGACGTTCCCGGCCTGGCTGGAGCTCAACGGCGTCGACCCGGCGGACGTGACGGTCGTCAACGTCGACGCGGCGGGCAAGATCGCCGCGCTCATCGAGGGCAAGGTCGACGCGATCCAGGGCTTCCACCACGACCAGGCGCCGACGATCGAGAACCAGACCGGCGAGGAGGTCGACGCGCTGCCCTTCGCGGACTTCGGCATGAACCTGCTCGGCACCGGGCTGGTGGCGAACGAGGCGCTCGTCGCGGACGACCCGGAGCTCGTCGAGGCGATGGTGCGCGCGACGTCGCGCGCGTTCCTCGCGGCGTCCGAGGACCCCGACGCGGCGGTCGCGGCGATGGCGGCGGGCGCCGAGCAGGCGCCCGACGAGGCCGTCCTCGCGGCCCAGCTCGCCGCGACGATCGAGCTGCTCAACCTCCAGGACGCTCCCGCCCCCGGCGTGAACACCGAGGAGCAGTGGACGGACACCCTGACCTTCCTGTCCGAGAACACGGACTTCGACGGCGGCACGACGCCGGCCGACTTCTGGGACGGCTCGTTCGGGGCAGACCTGTGACGGCGCCGACGCAGCTCGCCACGCCTGCCGACGCGCTCGGCACCGAGCCCATCATCGAGGTCCGCGACCTCACGATGCGCTTCACGTCGAAGCGGTCGGAGACCGTGGCGCTCGACGACGTCTCCCTGAGCGTCCAGCCGGGCGAGTTCGTCACGATCGTCGGGCCGTCGGGCTGTGGCAAGTCGACGCTGCTGAAGATCGTCGCGGGCCTCACCGCCTACACCGAGGGAGAGGTGCGCCTGTACGGGCAGCCCGTCACGCGCCCGCAGCGCGAGATCGGCTTCGCGTTCCAGCGGTCGGCGCTCCTGGAGTGGCGCGGTGTGCGCAAGAACATCCTGCTCCAGGCGGAGATGCGGGGCATGGACCGGCGCCGGGCGCAGGAGCGCGCTGACGCGCTCATCGCGCTGACCGGGCTCACGGGATTCGAGAAGGCGCTGCCGCACGAGCTGTCCGGCGGCATGCAGCAGCGCGTCGCGCTGTGCCGAGCCCTGCTGCACGAGCCGCGCGTCCTGCTCATGGACGAGCCGTTCGGCGCCCTCGACGCCCTCACGCGCGAGCAGATGAACATCGAGATGAACCGCATCTGGCGCGAGACCGGCACGACGATCGTGCTCGTCACGCACTCGGTGCCCGAGGCGGTGTTCCTCGGGAGCCGGATCGTGGTCATGAGCCCGCGTCCCGGGCGGATCGTCGAGACCCTCGAGCCGGGGCTGCCCGACGAGCGCGACTACGGCACGACGCTCGTCGACCCCCGGTTCACGGGTGCCGCCGAGCGGCTGCGCGACCTGCTCGGCGCCAGCCACGTCGCCGAGTGAGCGGGCCGGTGAGGGGTGACGGCGTCGGCGTCGGGATCGTCGGCACGGGCAGCATCGGCGTGCTGCACGCGCGGGCGCTGCGCGACCTGGCGCCGCGGGCGCGGCTCGTGGCGTACAGCGGGGGCGCGGCCCTCGACGAGGACCTGACCCCGGGCGGACGCGCCGCGCACGTGGCGCCGGGCGACGTGCTGCGCGACGAGGGCGTCGACGTCGTCGCGGTCTGCACGCCGAGCGGGAGCCACGCGCGCCTCGCGCTCGCGGCGCTCGAGGCCGGCAAGCACGTCGTCGTGGAGAAGCCGCTCGCGGTGACCGTCGAGGACGCTCTCCTCGTCGAGCGCACGGCGCGCGAGCGCGGGCTGGTGGTCTCGATGGTCTCCCAGCGCCGCTTCGAGCCTCAGCACCAGGCGCTCCGGCGTGCTCTCGACGACGGCGCGCTCGGCGAGCTGCGCCTCGTCGCCACGCACGTCCCCTGGTACCGGGACGACGACTACTACGCCGCCGCGCCCTGGCGGTCGTCGACGGCGGAGGGTGGTGGGTCGCTCATGAACCAGGGCGTCCACAACGTCGACCTCCTGCGCTGGCTCTGCGGGCCGGTCGAGTCGGTCACGGCCCAGGCCGGGACGCTCGCGCGCACGGGCGACCTCGGCGAAGGGCTCGGGGAGGATCTCGCCGAGGACACGACGGTCGCGACGCTGCGCCTCGCGTCGGGGGCGCTCGGCGTCGTCACGACGACGACGGCGACGCCCCCCGGGTTCCCCGCGACCCTCGCGCTCCACGGGTCACGCGGCTCGGTGGAGCTCGCGCAGGACGAGGTGCTCCGCTGGGACGTGCCGGGGGTCGCGGCCCCCGCGTCCGGGAGCGCGGCGGGCGGGGCGGCCGACCCGCTCGCGATCGGTCATGCCGGTCACCGCACCCAGTGGGAACGGGTGCTCGCCGCACTCGACGGCGCCGCGCCGCCTCCCGTGGGGGCCGCCGACGCGGTCGAGACCGTCCGGCTCCTGTGCGCGATCCGCGAGGCCGCCGCGACCGGACGGACGGTCCGCCCGGCCGACCTCGTGGCGCAGGGAGCGGCTCCGTCGGTGCAGTGACGCCGTCCGTGCATGGGGCGCCGCCGGACATTCGATGGCGAACGTTTGCATTCGTCGTCTTCCAGTAGACATCTTCCGGCGTGCTGCTGTGGCTACAATCGTTCGCAAGCCGTCCGGGAAGACTCCCGGCCGGACCACCCGGCGACGCCCGTCGCCGACCCGCTACCCGTAGGAGGCCGCGTGACCGCCCCGACCGACGTCCCGAGCCGGCCCGGCACGACGTCACCCGCCGCCACGCCGGCCGACGCCGCGCGACCGCGCCTGCACCGCGACGCGCACCCGGCGTTCCCGCCGGCTCCCGTCCGCCCGACGCAGGTCGGGATCGTCCACCTCGGCATCGGCGCGTTCCACCGCGCGCACCAGGCGGTCGTCACCGAGGACGCCGCGCGGGCGACGGGCGAGACGGGCTGGGGGATCCTCGGCGTGACGCAGCGCTCCGCCTCGGTGCGCGACCAGCTCCGACCGCAGGGCGGGGTCTACACCGTGCTGACGGTCGGGCCCGACGGCGCGTCCCCGCGCGTCGTGGGCTCGGTGACCGACGTCGCGTGGCCGGCGGAGGAGACGCCGCGGGTGCTCGCGGCGCTCGCCGCGCCCACGACGCACGTCGTGACGCTGACCGTCACCGAGAAGGGGTACGCGCGCCGCGCCGACGGCCGCCTCGACGTCGACGCCGTCGCCGCCGACCTCGACGTGCTGCGCCGCGAGGAGGAGCCCACAGGCTCTCCGGACGCGGACGCGGACGCACCCGCGCCCGGCGCGGTCGTCGCGAGCGGCGAGGCGACCGGCGTCGCCCCGGCGACGAGCGCCGTCGGGCTCCTCGTGCGCGGGCTCGCCGCGCGCCGTCGGGCCGGGGGCGCGCCGCTGACCGTGCTGAGCTGCGACAACCTCGCCGACAACGGGCGCGTGCTCGCCCGGCTCGTGGGGGAGGCGGTCGACGCCGCGCTCCCGGGCGCCGAGGGCGACGCGCTGCGCGCCTGGCTCGCCGCGTCGGTGACCTTCCCGTGCAGCATGGTCGACCGCATCGTGCCCGCGACCACGCCCGCGCAGCGCGACGAGGTCGAGACGCTGCTCGGCGCGCGCGACGAGGGCCTGGTCGTCGCCGAGCCGTTCCTGCAGTGGGTGATCGAGGACCGGTTCGCCGGCCCGCGCCCGGCGTGGGAGCGGGGCGGGGCGACCCTCACGCGCGACGTCGCGCCCTACGAGCGCGCGAAGCTGCGCCTGCTCAACGGGGCGCACTCCTACCTCGCGTACGCGGGCTCGCTCGCCGGGCACGCCACGATCGCCGAGGCCGTCGCCGACCCCGCGCTCGCCGCGGGCGCCCGGGCGCTGCAGGCCGACGCGCTCGCGACGCTCGACGCGCCCGACGGCGTCGACCTCGCCGCGTACGCGCAGACGCTGCTCGACCGGTTCGCGAACCCCGCGACGGGGCACACGACCCGGCAGGTCGCGATGGACGGGACGCAGAAGATTCCGTTCCGCTGGGGCGCGACGCTCGCGGACCTCCTCGCCGCGCGTCCGGACGCCCCCGCGCCACGGGGCGTCGTCACGGCGCTCGCCGCGTGGGCCGGGTACGTCGTCGCGGAGGTGCGCGCAGGGCGCGCGGCGGACGACCCGCGCCGCGACGAGCTGCGCGAGGTCGTGGAGGGCGCGGCGGACGACGCCGCGGCGGTCCGCGCGCTCGTCCTCCTCCCCGGCCTGCTGCCGGGCGTCCCGGAGGAGCGCCTGCCCGAGGTCGCCGACGCGGTCGTCGGCGCGAGCACGACCACCACCAGCAGGACGAGCACGAGGAACGAGGAGGCCGCGCCGTGAAGATGGGGTTCCGCTGGTACGGCGAGGGGAACGACACGGTCACGCTCGACCACGTCCGCCAGGTGCCCGGCGTGGAGACGATCGTGTGGAGCCTGCACGGCAAGCAGGCCGGCGAGGTCTGGGAGCAGGCGGAGATCGACGCCGAGGTCGCGAAGATCACCGGCCTGACGGACGAGGCGAGGGCGCGCGGGATCACCCGGACCTTCGACGCCGAGGTGGTCGAGTCCGTCAACGTGCACGAGTCGATCAAGCTCGGCAGGACCGTCCT
>JAQSXO010000254.1 GCA_029256625.1 Cellulosimicrobium sp.
GATCGACGTCATCTTCTTGCCCCGTGCGACCTCGTCGACGAGCTTGTCGAGGTAGCGGACCTTCTGCATGAGCGGGTCCTCGATGTCCTCGACGCGGACACCGCAGATCACCCCGGTGATGAGCGAGGCGTTCGGGTTCCACGCGGGCGCTCGGTCGAAGAACTCCTCGAGCGTGATCTCGTCCGCGATCGCCTGCGCCAGGCCGGCGTCGTCGTAGCCGGTGAGCCAGCGGACGACCTGGTCCAGCTCGTCCGTCGTGCGCCCCTTGCGCTCCACCTTGGTCACGTAGAGCGGGTAGATGCTCGCGAAGCTCATGCCGAAGATCCGGTGTCCCGCCATGGATTCCTCCTCCAGCCGGTCGAGCCCGTCACCGGCTCGGCCCGAGCGGCCGTCCGGCACGGACCACGCTACCGCGCGGCTCTCACGCCAGACGCGCGGCGACCATCCCGTGCGACGTCTCGAGCCGGTCCACGAGCAGCGTGCCCGCCGCGACCAGCGGCACGAGCACGAGGTTGCCCAGCAGCATCGTGCGCAGGAACGGCAGACCCGCGACGTAGCTCGCGACGAGCCCGTCGGGTCCCGCCGGGTACCAGACGCCGCGCCCCTGGAGCCAGACCCCGAAGTTGGTCCACGCGAAGAACCACAGCGAGCCCGCGACGCCGAACACCGCGCCCGCGCCGACCCGGCGCCAGCCGGTCGTGCTCCGCGCGAGCAACGAGCCCAGACCGACGACGAGCCACGCGCTCCACGTGAACAACGCGATCGCGGTGTTGCCGAGCACGACGTCGGACACGACCGTCACGGCGAGCGGGACGACGAAGGCCCAGCGCGAGCGCAGCAGGAGCGTCGCCGCGAACGTGGCGGCGGTGACGAGCTCGAGGTTCGGCGGCGCACCGACGTCAGCGCGCACGAGGCGCCAGACCACGGCGAGCGCCGCGAGCGCGACGACGAGCGCCGGGCGCCACCAGCGGGTCACCAGCGAGCTCCGCGAGCCCGTCACGAGGTGAACGTCTCGAGCTTCCACGTGATCTCGTCCCCGTCCTTCGTCTCGAGGGATCCTGCTCCCACGGTAGCCATCTCGTCGTTGACGTACAGCGCCCAGAACTCGCTGTCCGGGTCGGCCACGACGCCGTCGATCGCCGTGACGAACGCGTTCTCGCCCTCGCCGGTCACCTGGGCGGACGGGTCCGCCTCGAGCAGCAGGTCGAGCGCCGTCGTTCCGGCACGTCCTTCGTACGAGAGCTCGGGCGCGTCCTCGGCGTCGCCCGACTCCTCGTCGGACGCCTCGTCCGTCGCGTCGTCGGCCGGTGCGCTCGGCTCCTCGCTCGCGGTCGACGTGGACGTCGACGCCGTGGCGTCGGCAGCGGGCTCGTCGGTGGACGAGCACCCGGCCAGCAGACCCGCGGCGAGCAGGACGGCGGTCAGGGCGGTGAGCGGGCGCGCGGAGGTGTCGCGGAGCGTTCGGAGGGTCACGGCCTCAGCGTACGGAGCGGCCGCCGTCGCGCGCCCGGCCGCCCGCCTGTCGGACGACGCGCCGTCACCCGATCTCCTCCCCCGCGACGGCCTTGGCGGCGAGACGCTCCTCCTCGCTGACCTCCCAGACCTCGTAGGCGGAGTGGAACGCGAGGAGGATGATCCCGCACCCGAGCACGAGGTCCGGCCACCCGGACCCGGTCCAGGCGGTCACGAGGCCCATCACGATGACGGCGACGTTCACGAGGACGTCGTTGCGCGCCGAGAGGAACGCGGCCCGGCTGAGCGACCCGCCGTGGTGCCGCACGCGCACCAAGAGCCACGCGCACACGCCGTTGACGACGATCGCCCCGAGCGAGGCGAGGACGAGCGGTACGACCTGGGGCGCCGTCGGGTCGCCGAAGCGCTGCACGGCCTCCCAGGCCGCGAAGAGCGCGGGACCGAGGATGAGCAGCGCCATGACCTTGCCCAGCACGGCACGCCGCGCGAGGGGGAAGCCCAGCGCGACGGCGATGAGCAGGTTGATCGCGGTGTCCTCGAGGAAGTCCACGCTGTCGGCGAGCAGCGACACCGACCCCGCCGCGAGCGCGACGGTCAGCTCGACGACGAAGTACGCCAGGTTGAGCGCCGCGACGACCAGGACCACACGACGCAGACGGCGGGCGACGTCCGACTCGTCGGGCCGGCGGGCGTCCTGGCCGGTGGCCACCGTCAGACGTCGATGCGCGCGTGGTCCAGCTCGGCCGCGCCCGCGACGATGAACTCCTTGCGCGGCGCGACGTCGCTGCCCATGAGCAGCTCGAACACGCGCTCCGCCGCCTCGGCGTGCTCGGCCGTGACGCGGCGCAGCGTGCGGTGGCGCGGGTCCATCGTCGTCTCGGCGAGCTGGTCGGCGTCCATCTCCCCCAAGCCCTTGTATCGCTGGATGTCGTCCTTGTAGCGGCGCCCGGCCTTGTCGAGCTTCTTGAGGGTCGCGGCGAGCTCGGCCTCGGAGTACGTGTAGATGTACTCGTTCTTGCGGCGGCCGGCACCGATGACCTCGATCCGGTGCAGCGGCGGCACGGCCGCGAACACGCGACCCGCCTCGACGAGCGGCTTCATGTACCGGTAGAAGAGCGTGAGCAGCAGCGTGCGGATGTGGGCGCCGTCGACGTCGGCGTCCGTCATGAGCACGATCTTGCCGTAGCGCGCAGCCTCCAGGTCGAACGACCGCCCGGACCCGGCGCCGAGCACCTGGATGATCGCCGTGCACTCGGCGTTGCGGAGCATGTCGCTCACGGACGCCTTCTGCACGTTGAGGATCTTGCCGCGGATGGGCAGGAGCGCCTGGAAGTCCGAGCTGCGCGCGAGGCGCGCGGTGCCGAGCGCGCTGTCGCCCTCGACGATGAACAGCTCGCTGCGCTCGACGTCGTCGCTGCGGCAGTCGACGAGCTTGGCCGGCAGGGACGAGGTCTCGAGCGCGTTCTTGCGCCGCGAGATCTCCTTCTGCTTGCGCGCGGTGATGCGTGCGCGCATCTCGGCCACGACCTTGTCGAGCAGCAGCGCGGCCTGCGTCTTCTCGTCGCGCTTGGTCGACGTGAGGAGCGCGTTGAGCTCCTTCTCCACCACCCGGGACACGATGCCGCGCACGGGCGCGGTGCCGAGGACCTCCTTGGTCTGGCCCTCGAACTGCGGCTCCGCGAGGCGGACGGTCACGACGGCGGTCAGCCCCGCGAGGACGTCGTCCTTCTCGATGCGCTCGGACGCGTCCTTGGTGGAGACCTTGAGGCGGCGCGCGTTCGTCTCGACGGCCTTGCGCAGCACCTTGAGCAGGCCCTGCTCGAACCCGCCGAGGTGGGAGCCGCCCTTGGGCGTGGCGATGATGTTGACGAAGCTGCGGACCTCGGTCTCGTACCCCGTGCCCCAGCGCAGCGCGACGTCGACCTCGCAGTCGCGCTGCACCGCCTGCGGGGTCATGTGGCCGCGGTCGTCGAGCACCGGGACCGTCTCCGTGAACGACCCCGAGCCCGTGAGGCGCCACGTCGCGGTGACGGGCGTGTCCGGCGCGAGGAAGTCGACGAAGTCGACCGAGCCGCCCGTGTGCACGAACGTCTCCTCGTGCGGCCCGGACTCCCCTGGCGTCCCGGGGACGCCGCGCTCGTCGCGCACCGTGATCTCGAGACCGGGCACGAGGAACGTCGTCTGGCGCACGCGCGTGACGAGCTCGTCGTAGGAGAAGACGGCCGTCTTGAGGAAGATCTGGCGGTCCGCCCAGTACCGGACCCTCGTGCCGGTGACGCCGCGCTTCGTCTTCCCGACGACCGCGAGCTCGGACCCGGAGACGAACGGCTCGAACGGGGCGTCCGGCGTCGGGCCCGTCCTCGGGTCGCTGAACACGCCCGGCTCGCCGCGGTGGAAGGTCATGCGGTGCGTCTTGCCGCCGCGGTCGACCTCGACGTCGAGGCGCGAGGACAGCGCGTTGACGACCGAGGCGCCCACGCCGTGCAGGCCACCCGACGCGGTGTACGAGCCACCGCCGAACTTCCCGCCCGCGTGCAGCTTGGTGAAGACGACCTCGACGCCGGACAGGCCGGTCTTGGGCTCGATGTCCACGGGGATGCCGCGGCCGTCGTCCTCGACCGTCACGGACGAGTCGGCGTGCAGCACGACGAGGATCTTGGAGCAGTTCCCGGCGAGCGCCTCGTCGACCGAGTTGTCGATGATCTCCCACAGGCAGTGCATGAGACCGCGCGAGTCGGTGGTCCCGATGTACATGCCCGGGCGCTTGCGCACGGCCTCGAGGCCCTCGAGCACGGACAGGTGCCGAGCGGTGTAGCTGGACTCAGCGGAGGTGGTCGTCACGGCGGCAAGCCTAGACGAGCGCGCCCACAGCGTTGCGCTCCCCCGCCGCGAGGCCGCTGCGACGACCCGGGCTCCGCTTCGCGGGTAGCGAACCCCGGGGCCCGGCGGGACGAATCCTCGGGAGCAGATGGTTTGATGTTCACGTGACTGCTACGACGACCACCACCGAACCGCTGACCGCGGCCGACCGCTGCGACCGCTGCGGGGCCCAGGCGTACGTCCGTGTGGTCCTGCCGAGCGGCGAGCTGCTGTTCTGCGGCCACCACGCGCGGGCGCACGCGGATGCCTACACCGACCTCGCGACGTCCATCCAGGACGAGACCGACAAGCTGCTCGCGGAGCACGGCGCGCGCTGACGCGCCGCGACCGCACGACGCGCCTCACGGGCGCGAGACCGCCGGACCGGCTCCACCGCCCGGTCCCCGGCGGCAGACCGACCCGGACGACACGACGAAGGCCCCGAGGAGATCTCCTCGGGGCCTTCGTCCGTCCTGTCGTCGCGAGACGGGGCGGGCGGCCCGTGGACCGCCCGCCCGCCGCCGTCAGTCCAGGTAGTCGCGCAGCACCTGCGAGCGGCTCGGGTGGCGCAGCTTCGACATGGTCTTCGACTCGATCTGACGGATGCGCTCGCGCGTCACGCCGTAGACCTTGCCGATCTCGTCGAGCGTCTTCGGCTGCCCGTCGGACAGGCCGAACCGCATCGAGACGACACCCGCCTCGCGCTCGCTGAGGGTGTCGAGCACCTGGTGGAGCTGCTCCTGCAGGAGCGTGAAGCTCACCGCGTCGGCCGGGACGATCGCCTCGGAGTCCTCGATGAGGTCACCGAACTCGGAGTCGCCGTCCTCGCCGAGCGGCGTGTGCAGCGAGATGGGCTCGCGGCCGTACTTCTGGACCTCGACGACCTTCTCCGGGGTCATGTCGAGCTCCTTGGCGAGCTCCTCGGGCGTGGGCTCGCGGCCCAGGTCCTGCAGCATCTGCCGCTGCACGCGGGCCAGCTTGTTGATGACCTCGACCATGTGCACCGGGATACGGATCGTGCGCGCCTGGTCCGCCATCGCGCGCGTGATCGCCTGGCGGATCCACCACGTCGCGTACGTCGAGAACTTGTAGCCCTTGGTGTAGTCGAACTTCTCGACCGCACGGATCAGACCGAGGTTGCCCTCCTGGATCAGG
>JAQSXO010000255.1 GCA_029256625.1 Cellulosimicrobium sp.
GCGATGCCGCGGACGATGCCCGCGATGCGCTCCGGCACGACCTTGCCGCACGCGATGTAGTCCGTCATGAACAGCGGCTTGGCGCCGACCACGACGATGTCGTCCACGACCATGCCCACGAGGTCGAACCCGATCGTGTCGTGGACGTCGAGGGCCTGGGCGATCGCGACCTTGGTCCCGACGCCGTCGGTCGACGTGGCGAGCAGGGGCCGGCGGTACGTCGCGACCTCGGAGAAGTCGTAGAGCCCCGCGAACCCGCCGACCCCGCCGAGGACCTGCGGCCCCTGGGTGCGGCGCACGGCGTCCTTCATGAGCTCGACGGCCTTGTCACCAGCCTCGGTGTCGACGCCCGCGGCGGCGTAGGTGAGGCCCGTCTGGGGCGAGTCGGCAGTCACGGTGTCGGCTCCAAGGATGTCTCGCGGCGCGTGCGCCGGTGGTGCGGTTGCTGTGGTCTGGAGGGTGGCTCAGGGGTGCTGCAGCGCACCGGCCCCGCCGGCGGTCACCGACAGGCTGCGCAGCCCGTCCTCCGGCGCGCCGAGCGGGAGCTCGGCCTGCTCGAGGAGGTGCTTGCCGAGCTGGTCGTCGGGCGGCAGCTCGATGGGGTACTTTCCCGTGAAGCACGCCGCGCAGAGCTGGGACGACGGCTGCTCGGTCGCCGAGATCATGCCCTCGGTCGAGATGTACCCGAGGCTGTCCGCCCCGAGCGACTGCCCGATCTCGTCGGGAGAGAGGCCGTTCGCGATGAGCTCGGCGCGCGACGCGAAGTCGATGCCGTAGAAGCACGGCCACTTCACGGGCGGCGAGCTGATGCGCACGTGGACCTCGGCGGCACCGGCCTCGCGCAGCATCCGCACGAGCGCGCGCTGCGTGTTGCCGCGCACGATCGAGTCGTCGACCACGACGAGCCGCTTGCCGCGGATGACCTCGCGCAGCGGGTTGAGCTTGAGCCGGATGCCGAGCTGGCGCAGCGTGTCCGACGGCTGGATGAACGTGCGCCCGACGTAGGCGTTCTTGGTCAGGCCCTGGCCGAACGGGATGCCCGACTCGGCGGCGTAGCCCACCGCGGCGGGCGTGCCCGACTCGGGGACGGGGATGACGAGGTCGGCGTCGACGGGGTGCTCGCGCGCGAGCTGTCGGCCCATCTCGACGCGCGCCGCGTGCACCGAGCGGCCGTTGATGGTCGTGTCGGGGCGCGCGAGGTAGACGTACTCGAAAACGCAGCCCGCACGCTCGGCGGGCGCGAAGCGCTGCGAGCGCAGGCCGTCGGCGTCGATCGCGATGAGCTCGCCCGGCTCGACCTCGCGCACGTACGACGCGCCGACGATGTCGAGCGCCGGCGTCTCGCTCGCGACGACCCAGCCGCGCTCGAGGCGGCCGAGGACGAGCGGGCGCACGCCCTGCGGGTCGCGCGCCGCGTAGAGGGTGCGCTCGTCCATGAAGACGAGCGAGAAGGCGCCGCGCAGGCGCGGGAGCACCTCGAGCGCCGTGGCCTCGAGCGTGTGGTCCGCGTCGCCCGCGAGGAGCGCGGTGACGAGCGCGGTGTCCGTGGTGTTGCCGCGCGCGAGCTCACCGCGGCGCTGGCTGCCGTAGCGCTCCGCGACGAGGTTGACGAGCTCGGCCGAGTTGGTGAGGTTGCCGTTGTGCCCGAGGGCGACGGTCCCCGACGCGGTCGCGCCGAGCGTCGGCTGGGCGTTCTCCCACGTGACGCCGCCCGTGGTCGAGTACCGGCAGTGCCCGACGGCGATGTGCCCCGTCAGGGCGTTGAGCGCCGTCTCGTCGAACACCTGGGAGACGAGTCCCATGTCCTTGTAGACCAGGATCTGCTCACCGTTGCTGGTGGCGATGCCGGCCGACTCCTGCCCTCGGTGCTGCAGCGCGTACAGACCGAAGTAGGAGAGCTTGGCGACCTCTTCGCCGGGCGCCCAGACTCCGAAGACGCCGCAGGCGTCCTGGGGGCCTTTCTCGCCGGGCATGAGGTCGTGGTTGAGAAGTCCATCTCCGCGGGGGGCCACGTACCTCAGTGTCCCACAGCACCCGTGTCCGGACCGAAGCGCGAGGTCATGCGGACGGCCGGGCGGTACGCGCGCCCACGGCACCGGCAGACCGGCGTTCACGGTGGCGTTACGTCGTCCCACCTGTCGGTCAGGGGTTTCGCTGCGTGGGAACGCCGCGCTTGAATCTCGACTTACCCGACCGCGGCAGTCCAGTATCGCGCTCCCCGCGTCGGTCGCTCCGCCCGACCACCCCGCTCCACCACCCCGCTCCCGGCCCCGGGACCCCGACGAAGGACGACACCATGCGACGCCTCCGGACGACGATCACCCTCGCGGCTGCCGCGGCAGCCACCGCCCTGGTCCTCACCGCCTGCGCGCCGACCGCCGTCGACGGGTCCGGCGGGGGCGACGCCAGCGGCGACGCCGGCTCCGACGCCGAGCCCACGACCCTCTCCCTCGTCGGCTTCGCCGTGCCGAAGGCGGGCAACGACGCCGCGCAGGAGCTGTGGGGCGAGACCGAGGACGGCCAGGGCGTCACGTGGGAGACGTCGTACGGCGCCTCCGGCGACCAGAGCCGCGCCGTCGCCGACGGCCTGGAGGCCGACTACGTGCACTTCTCCCTCGAGGGCGACGTCACGCGTCTCGTCGACGCGGGCCTCGTCGCCGAGGACTGGAACGCGGGCGAGAACCAGGGCATCGTCAGCCAGTCCGTCGTCGTGCTCGTGGTGCGCGAGGGCAACCCGAAGAACATCCAGAGCTGGGAGGACATCGTCCAGCCCGGCGTCGAGATCGTCACCCCCAACCCCGGCTCGTCGGGCTCGGCCCGCTGGAACATCCTCGCCGGGTGGGGCAGCGTCATCGCGAACGGCGGCTCGGAGGAGGACGCGACCGAGTACCTGCGGAAGTTCTTCACCAACGCCGTCGCGCTCCCGGGCAGCGGCCGCGACGCGACGACCGCCTTCACGTCCGGCACCGGTGACGTCCTGCTGTCCTACGAGAACGAGGCGATCCTCGCGCGGCAGAACGGCGAGACGTTCGACTACGTGGTCCCCGACCAGACGCTCCTCATCGAGAACCCGGCCGCGGTCACGGTCGACGCCGACCCGAAGGCCCAGAGCTACCTCGACTTCGTCCTCACGCCCGAGGGCCAGGAGGCGTTCGCGCACGTGGGCTTCCGCCCCCTGACCGGGGACGTCGACTTCGAGGTCGAGGGCGCCAACGACCCGAGCGACCCGTTCCCCACCGTCCCGACGCTCCTCACCATCGCCGACGACTTCGGCGGCTGGTCCGCCACGAACGACAAGTTCTTCGGCGACGAGGGCCTCGTGACCACGATCCAGGCCGAGACCGGGAAGCAGTGACCCGTGACCTCGACCCTCGCTGAACGACCGGGCCGGGCGGCGCGCGAGCGCGGCCCGGCCCCGGCCGCGTCCCGGCCGCGCCGGGCACGCCGGACGCCCAACGGCCCCTACCGCCTGACCGCGGCCTCCGGCCTCGGGCTCGGGGTCGCGCTCGTGTGGTTCTCGGCGCTCGCGCTCATCCCCCTCGTCGCGGTGCTCGTCGAGACGTCGGTCGGCGGCTGGCCGGCCTTCGTCGCCGCGGTCACGCAGCCGCAGACGGCGGCGGCGCTGACCCTCACGGTCACGCAGGCGCTCGCCGTGACCGCCGTCAACGTCGTCATGGGCACGCTGATCGCGTGGGTCCTCGTGCGCGACCGGTTCCCCGGCAAGCGGCTCCTCGAGGTGCTCATCGACATCCCGTTCGCGCTCCCCACGATCGTCGCCGGACTCGTGCTGCTCGCGCTGTACGGGCCGTCGGGGCCGCTGGGGATCGACGTCGCGAACACCCGCGCCGCCGTCTTCCTCGCGTTCCTGTTCGTCACGCTGCCCTTCGTGGTGCGCAGCGTGCAGCCCGTGCTCGCCGAGCTCGACCGCGACGTCGAGGAGGCGGCCGCGTCGCTCGGCGCGACGCGCTCCACGACCTTCCGTCGCGTGATCCTCCCCGCCCTCGCCCCGGCGATCACGGCGGGTGCGGCGCTGTCGTTCGCGCGCGCGATCAGCGAGTACGGTGCGCTCGTCCTGCTCTCCGGGAACCTGCCGATGCGCACCGAGGTCGGCTCGGTCCGCATCCTCAGCTACCTGGAGAACGGCCAGCCGGAGCAGGCCGCTGCCGTCGCCTCGATGCTCCTGCTCGTGTCCCTCCTCGTCATCGCGACGATCCAGCTCCTCCAGCGCAGGGTGGCCCGCCGTGGATAGCTCTCCCTGGGTGCGCCGCGCGCTGCGCGCCGTCGTGGTCGTCTACCTCGTGCTGCTCGTGGGCTGGCCGGTCTCGCTCGTCGTCCGCGGCGCGTTCGCCGACGGGCTCGAGACGTTCCAGCGGGCTCTCACCGACCCGTCCGTCGTCTTCGCGCTCCAGCTCACCGCGGCGGTCGCGGTGCAGGTCGTGCTCATCAACACGGTCTTCGGCGTCGGGATCTCGATGCTCGTCGTGCGGTACGACTTCCCGGGCAAGGCGCTCCTCAACGCCCTGCTCGACCTCCCGCTCTCGGTCTCGCCCATCGTCGTCGGGCTCTCGCTCGTCCTCGTGTACGGCAAGAACGGCTGGTTCGGCGGAGCGCTCGAGGACTCCGGGTTCCAGGTGATCTTCGCGCCGCCCGGCATCGTCCTCGCGACGGCGTTCGTGTGCCTCCCGCTCGTGATCCGCGAGGTCGTGCCCGTGCTCACCGAGCTCGGCACCGACGAGGAGCTCGCCGCGACGAGCCTCGGCGCGAGCTGGTTCCAGACCTTCCGGCGCATCACCCTGCCCGCCATCAAGTGGGCGGTGGTCTACGGCGTCGTGCTCACGCTCGCCCGCGCGCTCGGCGAGTTCGGCGCCGTCAAGGTGGTGTCCGGCAACTTCGAGGGTCGGACCCAGACGTCCACGCTCCTCGTCGAGCAGCGCTACCAGGACTTCGAGCAGGGCACGGCCTACGCGGTCGCGTTCCTCCTCGCGTCCGTGTCCGTCGCGTGCATCGTCGCGGTGACCTTCCTCCGGTCCGACGACGCCGCCGGGCCCCGCACCCGCCGCACCGCCCCCCGAACCGCCGCCCCCACGGAGGCCGACGCATGAGCATCGAGATCCGCAACGTCCGCAAGACCTTCGGCGACTTCGTCGCGCTCGACGACGTCTCCGTGTCCGTCCCCACCGGGCGCCTCACCGCGCTGCTCGGCCCGAGCGGCGGGGGCAAGTCCACGCTCCTGCGCGTCGTCGCCGGGCTCGAGGTGCCCGACTCCGGCGAGATCGAGATCGAGGGCCGCGACGCCACGAACCTGCCCGCCCGACGCCGCAACGTGGGCTTCGTCTTCCAGCACTACGCGGCGTTCAAGCACCTGAGCGTCGCGCGGAACGTCGCGTTCGGGCTCGAGATCCGGCGCACGCCGAAGGCCGAGATCGCCGAGCGCGTCGACGAGCTCCTGCGCCTCGTGCACCTCGAGAGCTTCGCGCACCG
>JAQSXO010000256.1 GCA_029256625.1 Cellulosimicrobium sp.
TCGGAGACCGCGGTCGAGGCGGGCAGCGGCAAGCTCCTGCTGCTGCACCTGCACAACGCGACGCCGACCAAGCGCTGGCAGACCGTGGACGTCACGACGTCCGCCGTCGTCGACGCCACGGTCACGGCCGAGGCGCGCTGCCTCGGCGGCAAGGCGCACGTCGCGGTCCGCGTGCTCAACGAGTCGGGCGCGACGGCGGACGTCGTCGTGACCACCCCGTACGGCGAGAAGACGTTCCCGAACGTCAAGGACGGCAAGAACGCCTACCAGTCGTTCTCGTCGCGTTCCGCGTCGTTCGACGCCGGCTCCGTGACCGCCACCCTCACCGCCGAGATCGAGGGCGAGGAGGTCACGACGACCTACGACGCCGACTACGAGGCGCTGAGCTGCTCCTGAGCCGTTCACCGCAGCGCGCGAGGGCCGTCACCCGTCCGGGTGGCGGCCCTCGCCGCGTCCGGGGTCGTGCGGCCCCGACGGGCGCCGCCGGATACGCTCGCGGCGTGAGCGACTTCCCCACCCCTGACACGTTCTTCGCCCTGCGCCCCGGCCCCGCTGCGGGGACCGGGCCCGCCGGAAGCCCCGGCCTGCGCCTCACCGTGCACGACCTGGGCGAGCTCGTCCTGCCCAGCGGCCGGCTCGAGGCGTCCGACCCGTTCACGCTGCTCGGCGAGGGGCTCGTCGTGCAGGTCGAGCCGGGCCGCTACCCCGTGCGCGTCACGGTCGCCGACGTCTCCGACGAGCAGGACGGCTCCCACCTGCGCGAGGCGTACCTGAGCGTCGTGCTCGCCGAGGGCGAGGTCGCCGCCGTCGAGCCCGTCGTGCCCGAGGGGGCCGACGGGCCGCCCGAGGCCGGTGCCGCGTTCGGCGTGCCCGTCGACGCGGGGACCGTCGCGTTCGCGGACGCGGACGCCGTCGCGCGGCTCATGCCCGACGGCGACTGGTACGACGAGGTGTTCGACGACGGCACCGGCACGAGCTGGTTCGCGCTCACGGACTCGCCCGACCACCTGCGCGAGGGTTCGGCGAACATCCTGCTCCCGGGCGCGCAGGACGGCGAGAACGTCGTGCTCTCCCACTCGGGCTGGGGCGACGGCTTCTACCCGCTCGTCCGGACCGTCGCCGCGGACGGCACTGTGCTCGGGCTGCACCTCGACCTCCTCGTCGCGCTCCCGGACGACGAGGACGACTGAGCCACCGCTGCGGCGCGGGCTCCACGGCTCGCGGGCTGAGGCGGTGCCGGTGACCATGGGAGGACGTGTGCGTCCGCCACGGGCGCCGACGACGGCGGGGGCATCGGCATGTGCACGGGCATCAGGTTCTCGGACGACCACGGCAACGTCTACCTCGCGCGGAACCTCGACTGGACGGGCGGCTACGGCCAGCAGGTGGTGCTGACCCCCACCGGCTACGCGCCGCGGTCGCCGTTCGGTGCGGTACGCGCGGTCCAGCACGCGACCCTCGGCATGGGCATCGTCCAGGAGGACACGCCCCTCTACTTCGACTGCGGCAACGACGCCGGGCTCGCCGTCGCCGGGCTCAACTTCCCGGGGTACGCGAGCTACGCCTCCGAGCCCGTGGACGGCGCCGTCAACGTCGCCGCGTACGAGTTCCCCCTGTGGGTGTGCGCGCAGTTCGCGAGCGTCGACGAGGTCGAGGCGGCGCTCCGGGACGTGGTGATCGTCGACCGGCCGATCAACGACACGTACCCGAGCTCGTTGCTCCACTGGATCATCGGGGACGGCGAGCGGGCCGTCGTGGTCGAGCACACGGACGACGGCATGCACGTCTTCGACGACGACGTCGACGTCCTGACGAACCAGCCGGGGTTCGGCTGGCACCACGAGAACCTGCGGAACTACCTCAACGCCTCGCCCGACTTCCCCCGGGACACCGTCCTCGGTGGGGCGCACCTCACCCCCTTCGGCTCGGGGTCGCACATGCGCGGGATCCCCGGGGACTACTACTCCCCGTCCCGGTTCGTCCGCGCCGCCTACGTCAACGCGCACTACCCGCCCCGGAAGACCGAGGAGGAGAACGTCAGCCGCGCGTTCCACACGCTGCAGCAGGTCGCGATGGTCGACGGCTGCGCGGCGATGGGTTCGGGCGAGTTCGAGATCACCGTCTACACGGGCCTCTTCTCCTCGCGGACGACGACCTACTACTGGAACACCTACGAGGACCCGGCGATCCGGAGCGTGGCGATGGCCGACCATGCCGCGGACGGCGCCGAGCTCGTCCTGCTCTAGCGGCCGCGGCCCCCGCCCGAGGCCAGCCCGCGCGCGGGTGCCGCGGCTCTCCTAGCCTGGGAGACGTTCCCGTCTCCTCGCCCGAAGGCAGGTCACGATGTCCGGACACGGCACGCACCGGAGCAGCCTCTCCGGGCGCTTCTCCCAGGACGCCGACCTCGACTACGAGATCCGCACGGTCCTCGGTGGCGCGTTCTCGGGCGCCGCGGACGTGGGCGAGGTCCTCGCCGCCGTCGCCGACGTGGGGACGGACCACCGTGCGTGGTTCCGTGCCTGGGACGCGCTCGGTGAGCGGGTCGCCGCCCTGGGCGAGTCGTCGGCCGCGGCCGGGCACCGCGTCAGCGGCGCGTCGGCCGCCCTGCGCGCGTCCGCGTACTTCGCCGTCGCGGTGAACGCCGTCTCGGCGCTCGAGGACGACGCCCCGCTCCTGCCGACGTTCCGCAAGCACCGCGCCGCCTGGGACCGCTGGGTCGACCTCGTCGACCTCGATGTCCAGCGGGTCGCGCTCCCCTACGAGGAGACCACCCTCCCCGGCTGGTTCTTCCGGGCGCCGGGCCCGTCCGACGACCCGCGGCCCACGCTCGTCGCCGTCAACGGCTCGGACGGCTCGACGACCGCGCTCTGGTCCGCGTGCGTGTCCGGGGCCCTGCGCCGGGGGTACCACGCGCTCGTGTTCGACGGCCCTGGCCAGCAGTCGATGCTCTTCGAGCACGGCGTCCCGTTCCGTCCCGACTTCGAGGCGGTCCTCACGCCAGTCCTCGACGCCGTCGTCGCGCGGCCCGACGTCGACGCCGACCGCGTCGCCGTGTACGGGATCAGCCAGGCCGGCTACTGGGTCACGCGCGCGCTCGCGTTCGAGCACCGCCCGGCGGCGGCAGTCGTCGACCCGGGCGTGGTGTCGGTCGCGGCCTCGTGGGAGCGCGAGGTGCCGAAGAGCCTCCTCAGGCTGCTCGACAAGGGCGACGACCACGCCTTCGACCGGGACATGGAGCTGGGGATGCGCTTCTCGAAGGGCACCGCGCGGACGTGGCGCTTCCGCGCCCGGCCGTACGGCGTCGACGGGTACGCCGCGACCCTCCGCGAGGTGCGCCGGTACGACGCCTCCGACGTCGCGGGACGGGTCTCCACGCCGCTGCTCGTCACGAGCCCCGAGGACGAGCAGTTCTGGCCCGGCCAGTCGGAACGCCTCGCCGGGCTCGTGCCGGACGCGACGCTCGTCACCTTCAGCGACGCCGAGGGCGCGAGCGGGCACTGCCAGCCCCTCGCCCGCGCCCTCACCGAGCAGCGCATGTTCGACTGGCTCGACGAGCGCCTCGCCGGGTAGGCGCGCGCCCGCCGCCTGGTCAGACCCGGACGCCGAGCCCCTGCAGCTCGAGCACCAGACCCTTGATCGCGGCGGCCGGGACCTGGCCCGACCCGCTCTCCACGATCCCCGCGACCGAGGCAGGCACCTCGGCGTCGGAGCACAGCACGAGCGGGGTGTCGGCCGAGGAGCCGGGCAGGCGGCCGTGCGAGCCCTTCACGTACGACGCGTCGAGCGGGACGGTGCTCATGGCGTACCGCAGGCCGACCTTCTTCTTCACGAGGTTGAGCCCCGCCTTCAGCTCGGCGGGGTCGTAGCCGGGCTTGCGGTGGATGTCGACGCCGCGCGCGTACTCCGGCGCGCGCGCGTCGTCGAGCCAGAAGTAGTACGTGAACCAGGCCCCCGGCTCCGCGACGACGACGAGGTCGCCGGAGCGCTCGTGGTCGAGCCCGTACCGGGCCTGTGCCTCGCGGTCGAGGACCTCGTCGACCCCCGGCACGCCGCGCAGCAGGTCGGTGACGCGCCGCTGCAGCGCCGGGTCGTGCTGGTCGCCCAGGTAGACGTGCGCGACCTGGTGGTCCGCCACCGCGAACGCGCGCGACGTCCACGGGTCGAGCTGCTCCTTGCCGTCCTGCACGTAGACCTCGAGGAGGCCCTCGCGGCGCAGGATGCGGTTGAGGTGCACGGGCCGGTCGGCGTCCGCGATGCCGTACTCCGAGACCACGAGCACGGTCACGCCCTGGTTCGCGGCGTCGTCGAGCAGCGGCGCGAGGGTCGCGTCGAGCTCCGCCGCGGCGGCGTCGGCCTGCGGGGACGTCGGCCCGAACCGCTGGAGGTCGTAGTCGAGGTGCGGGACGTACGCCATCGTGAGGTCCGGGGCGTGCGTGCGCAGCACGTGCCGCGTCGCGTCGACGATCCACCGCGACGACGAGATGTCCGCCGTCGGGCCCCAGTAGGTGAACAGCGGGAACTCGCCGAACCGGCCGACGAGGTCGTCGTGGAGCGCCGGCGGGCGCACGTAGGCGTCCGGGGACTTGCGGCCGTCCGCGTGGTAGACGGGGCGCGGCGTGACGGTGACGTCGGTCGTCATCCCCATCGCGTACCACCAGCAGACGTTCGCCGACGAGTACTCGCGGCGCGCCCGGCGCGCGGCCTCCCACAGCTTCTCGCCCTCGACGAGCCGGGCGTGCTGCCGCCACAGGTACACGTCGCCGAGCTCGCGGAAGTACCAGCCGTTCCCGACGATCCCGTGCTGGGACGGGCTGAGCCCCGTCGTCATCGTGGCCTGGACGCTGCACGTCACCGCGGGCAGGACCGTCGCGAGCTCGGACTGCCAGCCGCTCGCGGCGAGCTGGCGCAGTCGCGGCATGTGCGCGAGCGCGGTCGAGGTGAGCCCGACGACGTCGAGCAGCAGCACGGGCTTCATGCGGTCCTCCTGGTGGTGAGGTCGGTGTCGGCGGTCAGGTGGGTGGTGGCCCAGCGGAGCTCGGCCGCGATGCCCGCGACGAGCGAGTCGGTCGCCGCGCCCTCCGGGAGCACCGCCCACGTGTACGTCTCGACGTCGAGGTGCGCCTCGTCGCCGTGCGGGGCCGCCCGCACCGCGTCGACGGCGTCGCGCAGCACGTCGGTCGTCGCCGCGAGCGGGGCTGCGGGCTCGTGGTGCAGCGGCACGTGGAAGTGCACGCGCCACGGCCCCTCCCCCGGCAGCCCGTGCCCGACGGCGTCCTCCGCGTCAGGCACGGACGCCTCGCCCAGGGCGTCGGGCAGGTCGTCGGCGGCGAGCACGTCGCCCGACGCCGTGAGCTCGCGCACCTGGTGGATGTAGCGCTTCTCGGCGAACGCGCCGACGGCCGCGCGCGCGGCCGGGTCGGACGGGTCGTCGACGTGGAGCGCCGCCGAGGCCTGCACCTTGACGACGCGCAGCCCGGCGTCGGTGATCCGGCGCACCGTGGCGGCCGTGCCCGCGCGCCGGTCCGCGAAGGACACCGCGAGGTGGCACGTGTCGAGGCACACCCCCACGTGCTCGGGGTCGATCCGCTCCTCCCCGGCAGCCGCCGCGGTCCCGTCACCCCCGGTCCGCGCGGCGAGCCAGGCCACGACGTCGTCCACCGTGTCCAGCACGCAGCCCGGCTCCGGCTCGACCGCGACGCGCACGACCTTCCCCGTCCGCTCGCGCAGGTCGCGCAGCCCCGCTCCCAGCGCGACGAACGCGCGGGTCGCCGCCTCGTCGTCGGCAGCGGACCACGGCTCGCGCCACGCGAGCGGGAGCGTCGAGATCGAGCCCGCCACGCCGTCGGGCAGGAGGTCGGCCAGGACCTCGGCGCACTCGAGCGTGTACGCCAGCCGCTCGGGCTGCGCCCACGTGGGCGTGTAGACGTCGAGCTTGACGACGTCCGCGTGGAACCCGCCGTACGGGAACGCGTTGAGCGTGTGGACCTGCAGCCCCTGCTCGTCGAGGACGGCGCGGAGCCACGCGCGGTCCGCGGGCGAGCCGGCGAGCCGGTGCGCGAGCGTCGCGGGCATCCAGAGCCCGACCCCGAGGACGTCGAGCCCCGCGGCCGCGCGGACCGGGCCCGCGTAGGTCACGAGCTGCTCGACGACCCCGTCGAGGTCCTCGGCGGGGTGGACGTTGGTGCAGTACGACAACAGCACGGTGGTGCCGCCCTACGCCCGCACGCCGCGCAGCACGGACGAGCCCTCGAACTCGATCCCGGGAGTCGGCAGGTCGCCCTCGACGAAGCCCGGCACCGGGTCCAGCACGAGGTTGCCGGACTGCCCGTAGAACTCGACCGGGTTGCGCCACAGCACCTTGTCGACGTCGTCCTCGGTGAACCCGGCGGCGAGCATCGCGCGACCGGTCTTGAGCGTCTTGAGGGGGTCGGAGCGTCCCCAGTCCGCCGCGGAGTTGACGATCATCCGGTCGGTGCCGTGCTCCTGGAGGATCGCGACCATGCGGTCCTCGTCCATCTTGGTGTCCGGGTAGATCGAGAACCCGGCCCACGCCCCGGCGTCGAGCACGAGCGCGACGTTGGTCTCGTTGAGGTGGTCGACGAGCACGTGCTCGGACGGCACCCCGGACTCGCGCACGACGTCGAGCGTGCGGCGCGTGCCCGCGAGCTTGTCGCGGTGCGGCGTGTGCACGAGGACCGGCAGGTCGACGTCGCGCGCCATCTGGAGCTGGCGAGAGAACACCTCGTCCTCCTCGGGCGTCATCGAGTCGTACCCGACCTCGCCGACGGCCACGACGCCGTCCTTGAGCAGGTAGCGCGGGATCTCGTCGAGCACCTCGCGGCAGCGCGCGTCGTTCGCCTCCTTGGGGTTGAGGGCGATCGTCGCGTGGTGCCGGATGCCGAACTGCGCCGCCCGGAACCGCTCCCAGCCCAGGAGCGCGTCGAAGTAGTCGAGGAACGACCCCACGTTCGTGCGCGGCTGGCCGAGCCAGAACGCCGGCTCCACGAGCGCGCGCACGCCCGCCGCGTACAGCGCCTCGTAGTCGTCCGTCGTGCGGCTGGTCATGTGGATGTGGGGGTCGAAGATGCGCATCAGGCGGTCCTCCCGGTGGTGACGTCAGGGGCGAGGCGGGCGACGTCGTCGGGCACGACGCGGCCCGCGGCGCGGCGCTCGGCGGCGAAGTCGCGCGCCATGCGGGCGAGCTCGTCGTCGGCGCGGTCGTCGAGGTCTGCGACGGCGTCGAGGCTCACGCCCATGAACACGAGCTTGAGCACGGCGTGCCGCCACGCGTGCTGGTCGAGGTGCGCTGCCGCGAACGGCCCGACCGCCGCGGCGACGAGGCTCTGGTCGTTGGTGCGCAGCGCGTCGGCGGCGAGGTCGCGACCGACGGCGACGACCGACGCCGCGCGGTCGCCCGCGAGCGCCCCGCGCTCGGTGAGCGCGTCGAGGCCCCGCAGGACGCCGCGCCGCTCGGCGGTGTCGCCGTGCTGGTACAGGTCGGCGAGGCGCGCGGCGAGCGCGGCGTCGGCGTCCGAGCCACGGCGCCCGACGGCCTCGGCGAGGGCGATCACGAGGGCGGCGCGCGCGCGGTCGTCGACGGTGCCGTGGACGATGCCGGCGGGGTCCGTCTCGGGACGGAGCGGTGCCCGGCCGACCTTGCGGCCGGCGAGCGAGAACGACCGGGACACGGCCGCGGGGTCCTGCCCGACGGCGGCGCGCGCCTCGGCGAGCCAGCGCTCGCCCTCGGTGGTCGCGCCGTCCTGGGCCGCGGGGGCGGCGGGGGCTGGCTCGGTCATGGCACCTCCTGGGGGTGGTCGGAGACGGGTGGTTCCTGGTCGGGCGCGGTCACCGCGGAGCGTCGGTCCCAGGCGTGCTTCAGCGCTGTCATGCTGCGGTGCGCGAGCCCGGGGGCGTCGTACGAGTGGCGGGGCAGCTCGACCGCGGCCACGCCGGTGTACCCGACGTCGGCGAGCGTCGCGAGCACGAGCGGCAGGTCGATCTCGCCCTCGCCGAACGGCCGGTGCTCGTGGTGCGTGCGCGGCATGTCGTCGAGCTGCACGTTCGCGAGGTACGGCGCGGCGGCGCGCAGCGCGCCCACGACGCCGTCGGGCTCCACGACGAGGCAGTGCCCCACGTCGACGGTCACGCCGAGGTCAGCCAGGTCCCCCGCGTCGCCGCCGAGCTCGTCGCGCAGCCGCAGTGCGTCGCCGACGGTCTCGACGAGCATCCCCGGCTCGGGCTCGAGCGAGAGCCGCACGCCGTGGTCGCGGGCGTGCTCGACGAGGCCGGGCAGGCGGTCGCGCAGGAGCGACCAGCCCTCGGCCGGGGACGCGCCGTCGGGCAGGACGCCGGAGAAGAAGGACACGCACTCGGCGTCGAGCGCGGCCGCGATCTCGACCGCGCGGCGCAGGAAGCGCAGCCGGGCGTCGGCCTCGGCGTCCACGAGCGTGGGCCGGTGCTTGCGGTACGGGTCGAGCAGGAACCGCGTGCCCGTCTCGACGACGACGCGCATGCCCGCCCCGCCGTGCAGCGCGGCGAGGCGCGCGCGCAGCGCGTCGGCCTCCGCGCGCCAGCCGTCCGCGAACGGGTCGAGGTGCGGGAACCCGAGCGTGAGCGCGACGGCGCCGTAGCCCTCGTGGTCGAGCACGTCGAGCGCGACGTCGAGCGGGTGGTCCGTGAAGCCGTTGGTGCCGTACCCGAGCGTGAAGGGCATGCCCTGCCCGAAGGTCTCGTGCGCGCTCACGTCTCGCTCATCTCGGCGCGCCCGGCCCGGCGCAGGAGCCGGCCGGCCACCTCGACGCCCGCGAGCACGCCCACCGACGCGAGGCTCCCGCCGCGTGCCGCCCACGCCGCCTGGAGCGGCAGCATCGCGCGGATCCCGGCCTTCGTCGCCGCGAAAGCGTTGCCCGCGGACGGCGTGATCGCGGCGTCGACCTGACGAGGCAGCGCTGTCGCGAGGTACGCACCGGCCGCGACGACCCCGGCGACCGCCGTCGCCACGCGCGTCGCGCGGCCCGGGCCGACGCCACGACCACGGCGCAGCGCCCCGACGCCGACGACCGCCCCGCCCACGGCGGTGGCGGCCGCCACGCCGGCGGCGAGGGACGACGTCGTGCCGTGCACCTCGCCGCGCGACACGAACGTCACGCCCGCGGTGTGCACCGCCATCCCCGCCGCGGC
>JAQSXO010000257.1 GCA_029256625.1 Cellulosimicrobium sp.
CACGTAGAACACGTAGGCCGGGCCGGAGCCCGAGAGCGCCCCGACCGCGTCCTGGTCCTTCTCCGCGACGCGCACGACGAGCCCCGTCGCGGACAGCAGGCGCTCGACGAGCGCGACGTCGTCGTCGTCCGCGGCGGCGCCACCGCTCACCGCGCTCACCCCGGCACCGACGACGGACGGCGTGTTGGGCATGACCCGCACGACGGCGGTCCCCGCCGGCAGCCGGTCCTCGTAGAAGGCCGTCGGGAGCCCGACGACGACGCTCACCACGACCGTCCCGGTGCCGACCGCGTCGCGGACGTCGGCGAGCAGCGCCGCGACGTCCTTGGGCTTCACCGCGACGACGACGACGCCGGCGCCGCGCACCGCCTCGACGTTGTCCTGCGTCGTCCGGACCCCGTGGCGCGTCACGAGCTCCTCGCCGCGCTCGGGCCGGCGCACCGTCGCGACGACGTCGGCGGGGTCCCAGCCCGAGGCGAGCGCGCCCGCGAGGACGGTCTCCCCCATGACGCCCGTGCCGAGGACGGCGAGCCGGCGCTCGGGGACGGGCGAGGTCGGCAGGTCGGTCATGGACGATCAGCTCCCGGTGGTCGGTGAAGGCATTCTTGCGCACCCGGCGGGCGCTCGGGACCGCCGCAGCGTCCGGGGGGACGCCGTCGCGAGCGCCGCGAGCTCCCGGGGACGCGGCCCGCCGGGGTGGAGCGGGGGTCGAGGGAGGTCAGAGCGGGAAGGCCTCGTACACGTCAGTGACGACGTCGGCGGGCCCGGTGGCCTGGAGGACCGCGGTGCCGTTGTGCCACGTGACGGTCGCCTGCCCGTCCGCTGCGGGCGTCACGGCGTACGTGCCCGCGACCTCTCCGGCGACCTCGACGTCGCCCGTGTCCGTCGGCTCGCCGGCCGCGGTGACGAGGTCCTTCGCGGCGGTCTCCGCCTCGGCGACCGTGGGCCACTGCCCGGCGACCACCGTGACCGTCGTCGCGTCGTCCCCCTCGCCGTCCGCGTACACGAGCTGGTACGCCTCGAGGGCCCGCGCCGCGGTCCACGCGTCCGTCGCCGAGTCGCTGCGCAGCACCAGGTCGAGCACGGTGTCCGGGAGCGCCGTCGCGAACGCGGTCGTCCCGGTCCGGGCGGCGGGCTCGAGCGTCGGGGTGGGCGGGTCGGCCGTGACCGTGACCGTCGGCTCGGGGTCGGCCGCGGCGTCCGCGCGCGCGAAGCCCGGCCACCCCCAGGCGAGGAACGCGAGCACGAGGCCGACGACGAGCAGCAGCCCGACGAGCACCACGAGCCGGCGCCGCCGGTAGACCGCCGCCGACGCGGGCCGGGAGTGGCGCCGGTCGCTCGCGCCCACGGCGTCGGTGGGTCGGCGCGGCGACGACCCCGCGGCGGTCGCGGGGCGTGCCGGGGTGGCGGCGCGTCCCGTCGGGCTCCCGCCGTTCGGCTGGCTCATCGCGCGTACCTCCGCTGCTCTCGGTCCTCGCGGACCCGGTCCTCGCAGGCCCGGGCTCTGCGGCCAAGCGTAGGACGCGCGCGTGCCCGACCCCCCGCGCTCGTGCGGGGTGTCGGGCACGCGTCGGCGGTTCACCCGCCCGTCATCCCTCGGGGTGCGGCGTGAGCGTCACCCGCACCCCAGGGCGGCGTGCTCCGCCTCGGTCTCCGTCGTGACCTCGGCGCCGTCGACGGTGCTCGTCGCGCGCACGACGACGGTGCCCGCCTCGACCTCCGCCGCGCGGACCGCGAACGACTGGTAGGCGCTCTTGCCCGGGGCGACCGCCGGGAACGTCCGCGTGCCGTACGGCGTCTCGAGCACCAGGTCGACCGGGGCGTCGTGGCCGTGCGTGGCGACCACGGCGACGTAGGCCTTCCCGGCGAGGCAGCGCGCCTGGGCCGTGACCTCGACGGGCAGCACGGGCTCCGGACCGCCCGTGCCCGGGTCGTCCGCGAACGCCCGCCACTCGGTGACCGCCACCGCTGAGTAGGTCGTCCCGTTCCCGTTCGCCGAGAACGTCGCCCGCAGGCGCGACGTGGTGACGGCGTCGAACGTCACGGTGTTGAAGGCGGTCGTGCTCGTGGCGTACCCCGACGGGTTCGCCACGGGAGCCCAGGACTGTGCCGCGTCGTCCCAGTACTCGAGCACCCACGAGTCGGGTCGGACGACACCGTCACCGGTCCCCGGCTCCGAGTCCCGCCAGAACTTCAGCTCCGCGCCGGTGAGCCGGATCGGACGCGACCAGTCGTACCGGACCCACTGCGTGGCCGGTCGCGTCCCGGACCACGTGCCCCAGATCTGGGCCTGGCTCGGGTTCGCCGGGTCGGCGCCGTCGTGGAGCGCCCCGACGCTGTTCCACCCGGCCGTGTACGACGCGCTCGCCGTGGCGATCGGTGCGACGTTCCCCGTGAGCGGGCCGGAGATGTCCGCCGGGATCGTGACGACCTTCGGCGTCTCGGCGTTGCCCGCGGCGTCGACCGCGCGGAAGGACACACGGTGCTGGCTCGTGTCCGGTGCGGCCACCGGCCCGTCGTACGTCCGCCACGTCCCGGTGCCGATCGCGTACTCGACGCGGGCGACCCCGGAGGTCGCGTCGGTCGCGGCGACCGTCACGGTGCGTGCGGTCGGGTCGAGGACCCCCGTGCTGACCGGCGCGACACGGTCGATCCGGACGTCGAGCGCCGCTTGCTCCGAGACGTTCCCCGCGCGGTCCGCGGCCGTGGCGACGACGCGGTGCTCGCCGTCTCCGGCCACCGCCACCTCGGTGGCGCGCGTCGGCTCCGTGGTGACCGGCGCGCCGTCGTCCACGACGGTCGTGAGGAGCA
Source organism: Cellulosimicrobium sp. (assembly GCA_029256625.1). Classification (GTDB taxonomy): domain Bacteria; phylum Actinomycetota; class Actinomycetes; order Actinomycetales; family Cellulomonadaceae; genus Cellulosimicrobium. Next base: position 2,812 of record JAQSXO010000257.1, read on the forward strand.
CGCGGCCTCCGGAGTCGTCGGCCCCGTCGACGCGCACGCGCACGTCGGAGCGGAACCAGCCGTCGATGCCGGCGCTGCCCAGCGGCGTGAGCGTCACGGTCGGCGCGGTCTCGTCGCCCTGTGTCGCCTCGGCCGGGATCACGGTGACCTCCGTGCTCACGCGACCGCCCGCGTAGCCGAGCACGGACCCCTCGACCGCGAAGGTGCCGGGCGCGGCGACGTCGTCGGCGGCGACCTCGTCCCAGAAGGCGGGTACCTGGAGCGTCTCGCCGCCGGCGAACGTCACCGGGACCGTGCCGGGCAGGGCGGTCTCGCCCACCTCGACCGTCACGCCGGGCGGGTCGACGGCGGCGGGCTGCTCGGCGAGCACCTTCCACTCCTCGACGGCGACGGCCGAGTACGTGCTGCCGTTCGTCGAGGCGTCGAGGACGGCTCGCACCTGCGTCGTCGTCACCGGGTCGAACGTCGTGTCCTGGAAGCTGCTCGTGCCGGTGCCGTAGCCGCTGGGGTTCGGGACGTCGACCCACGCGCCGCCGTCTGAGGCGTCCCAGTACTGGATCCGCCACGACGCGGGGGCCGCGACGCCGACGCCCGTGCCCTGCGGCTGGTCGTTCCAGAACTCGATCTGGGATCCCGCGAGGCGCATCGGCCGGTCCCACGTGTACTGGACCCACTGCTGGGGCGGGTTGCTGCCCGTCCAGGTGCCCCACATGTCCGGGGGCAGCGGGTTGGGTCGCACGATCTCGTCGTTGAGCGCCTTCTTCCAGTACTGCGTGGGGACGGGCTCGTTCGAGACCGTGACGGTCGCCTCCTGGGCGACGTTCGCACGCGGCGTCGTGTCCTTGACCGGGGCGGGCGTCGTGACGACCTGCTTCATGCGCGGCGGCGACTGCGAGTCGTCCCACTCGACGCGGTCGATCGCGACCGAGCGCCGGAAGTGGTTGCCGCCCTCCGCGTCGGCCGTGTGGTACGCGATCCACCACTCGCCGTCGAACTCGAGGATGCCGGGGTGGCTCGTCGTCGACGACACCGGCGCGAGGACCGTGCCCCGGTAGGTCCACGGCCCCTGCGGGGTCGAGGCCGTCGCGTACGCGATGCACGCGTGGTAATTCGCCGGCGTGCAGGCCGACGTCGGGCCCGCGTTGTTGCCCGCGTACGCCAGGTAGTACGTCCCGTTCCGCTCGAACGCCCACGCGGCCTCGAAGAACCCGGTGAGCCCGGTGACCGTGCGGACCTGGCCGACCGGGGTCTTCATGTCCTGCGCGAGCTCGAGCATGCGCAGGTTGGAGAAGCTGCCCCACCAGACGTAGACGCGGGCGTCATCACCCTCGCCGTCCACGAGCACCGTCGGGTCGATGTTGTGGATCGTGTTCGGGGTCGGGACGCGCTGGGAGATGATCGGCGCGCCGACGTGGTCGGTCCACGGGCCCGTCGGGGAGTCGGACACGGCGACGCCGATGCCGAACGCGTCGCTCGCCGGGCTGTTCGCCTCGTTCACGGGGACGTACCAGTAGTAGCGCCCGTCGACGCCCTGGACGACCTGCCCCGCGTACGCGCGGCCCGGCGTCGCCCAGTCGAACACGTCCTCGGGCCGCATGAGCGACGGGTGGTGCGTCCACTCCCCCGCGTCCACGTCGCTCGTCACGAACGCGCCCCACTCGTTCATGATGAAGTCGTTACGCGTCGGGCCGGCCTCGTCGTGGCCCGTGTAGACGTAGAGCTCGTCCTCGCCCGAGTCGTTGCCGGGCGCGCCCGCCGGGACGACGAGCGGCGCGGGGTCGGCCGAGTAGTAGCTCCCGTCGCCCAGGATCGGGTTCTCGGTGCTCGTGAAGGTGTACGGGTCCGCGGCGGCGGCCGGGGCCGCGGTCGCCGCGAGCCCGGTGAGCGCCAGCCCCGCGCTGAGGACGCTCGCGAGCGTGGTCCGCGCAGGGCTCCGGCCGCGGGACGGTCGGGTCGTGGGTCTGTCGGTCATGGGCTGCTCTCCTGACGGTCGGGCCGCGCTCGTACCAGCACTGCGCGGACCAGCGGGTCCTGCATGGAGGTCGTGCACCCCGGGAGTTCCCTCGGCCCCCGGGGCGCACGGTCGTGGAGCCCGTGCCGGCGGGCAGGGCGGCCGGGTGCGCGTCCGGCCGACGGTGACGCCCCCGCGAGCGGGGGTCGGACGCGTCACCGTCGTCGTCGCGCTCGCGTCGTCGCGGGCGTTGCACCTCTCGTCGTCGAGCCGGTCGTCCGGTCCCGACCATGCCACACGCGGAAACGTCATCGCAATGGTTTTCGGTCTTGCCTCGGTCCGCCGACCTCACGTTTGCACGCGCCCCCACCCCACTTTGGGCGAGGAACCGCGGGATGTCGCGCGGGGACGTGCCATGGCCGCGTCTCGGCCACCGCGCAGGAGAAGAAAGTCAGCCGACCCGGTTTTCGGACTGCGGCCCGTGCTCGCGGTGCCGCTCCGCACGCGCACGGGCGCGCGACGTGGCGATGGACACGAGCACGCCGACCACGACGAGGTCGAGCACGATCTGGACCATCGCCACGATCTTCGCCCCCTCGCCTACCGGGTGGACGTCGCCGTACCCGACGGTCCCGAGCGTCACCACGGCGAAGTACAGCGCGTCCGTGCGGTTCTCGATGCCGACGAACTGGTCGGCCATG
>JAQSXO010000258.1 GCA_029256625.1 Cellulosimicrobium sp.
GGGCAGCAGGGGGAAGATCCGGGCGAGGAGCGCCTCCTCGGGCACGTCGCGGACCAGCAGGGGCGTCTCGCTCACGCCGCCACCCTAGTCGCCGCCCGGGCGGTCACGGGCACCCTCCTCGGGCCGCTACGGTGGTCGCGTGCTCGACGCCGTCCCTCCCGTCTCGCCGTCCACCTCCCCCGGTGCGCGACCGCCCCGCCGCTCGCGACCCGTCGCCCGCGCCCTCGCCGTGCCGGCGCTCCTCGGCGTCGTGGCGGCGACGTCTGCGTGCGCGCCGCGCATCGGCGTCCCGGTGGCGGACGACGCCCAGAACCCCCTGTGCGCGGACGTCGTGCTCGCGCTGCCGGAGTCCCTCGGCGAGGACCTGCCCCAGGTCGGCACCACGAGCCAGGCCACGGCGGCCTGGGGCGAGCCGGGCGCCGCGGTGACGCTGCGGTGCGGCGTCGAGGTGCCCGGTCCGACGACGACGGCGTGCCAGAGCGTCGAGTCCGAGGGCGGCACCGTCGACTGGCTCGTCGTCGAGGACGCGGGCACGTGGACGTTCACGACCTACGGGCGCGACCCCGCGGTCCAGGTCGTCGTGCCGCCCGCCGTCACCGAGGGCCACTCGACGTCGTTCATCGCGGACCTCGGGCGCGCGGTCATGGAGGTCCCGCAGACGCGCGCGTGCGTCGGCGCGGGCGACCTGGGCTGAGCCCGGAGGGTCAGCGCAGGCCGGTGGGGCGCTCGAGCGCGAGCGCGACGAGCTCGTCGATGAGCTCGGGGTAGCTCAGCCCCGACTTCTCCCACATGCGCGGGTACATCGAGAACGGCGTGAAGCCGGGCATCGTGTTGATCTCGTTGACGACGACCTGCTCGTCGGGCGTGACGAAGACGTCGACGCGTGACAGACCCTCGGCGCCGACCGCCTCGAACGTGCGGATCGCGATCTCGCGCACGCGCTCGACGAGGTGCTCCGGCAGGTCGGCCGGGCACGACAGCTCGACCCCGGCCTCGTCGAGGTACTTGGCCTCGAAGTCGTAGAAGTCGTGCGCCTCGCCCGTGACGACGATCTCGCCGGGCAGCGACGCGCGCGGGCGTGCACCGCCACGGCCCCCGAGGACGGCGCACTCGATCTCGCGACCGACGACGCCCGCCTCGACGACGACCTTGGGGTCGTGCTCCTGCGCGGCGGCGATGGCCGCGGGGAGGTCGGCGAGGTCGTCGACCTTGGAGATGCCGAGGCTCGACCCGGCGCGCGCGGGCTTGACGAAGACGGGCAGGCCGAGCGCGGCCACGGTCTGCGTCCACGCCTCGGGGTCGCGCTCGAACGCGCCCGGCCTGATGACGGTGTACGGCGCGATCGGCAGCCCCTCGCCCGCGAGCACGAGCTTCATGAAGTGCTTGTCCATGCCGACCGCCGAGGCGAGGACGCCCGCGCCCACGTAGCGCACGTCGGCGAGCTCGAGCATGCCCTGGAGGGTGCCGTCCTCGCCGTACGGGCCGTGCAGGAGCGGGAACACGACATCCACCTCGCCGAGCACGCGCGGGACGTCGCCCGGGGTGAGGACGCGCAGCTCCCGGCGCCCGGTCGACAGCGGGAGGATGACCTCCTCGCCCGTCGCCTCGACCTGCGGCAGGCGACCGTCGGCGATCTCCCAGCGCGCGGGCTCGTCGGCCGCGAGGACCCACTCCCCCGCCGGCGTGATCCCGACGGGCACGACGTCGTAGCGCGACCGGTCGATCGCTCGCAGCACGCCCGCGGCGGTCGCGGCGGAGATGGCGTGCTCGCCCGAGCGGCCCCCGAACAGCACGAGGACGCGAGGCTTGCGGGGCGCGCCGGTGGGGTGCTCGTCGGTGGACGGCACGGACCGGTCGGGGCTCTGGCTGGACATCGCGGACGACCCTACCGGACGCCTGCTCGCGCACCTGACGCGCCGCCGGGAACGATCCGGGGACGTCCCGCGTTGGGAGTGCCGTGGAAGACACGACTCTCGAGGCCCCCGCGGCCGACGACCCCGACCATAGTCCCGGCCGCACCGGCCCCGGCAGCGAGCGGACGCGCGAACGCGTCCCCGACGACCGGAGGGCGGTGCGGGCACGATGACGACCTTCCTCTCCCTCCTGCTCGGGCTCCTCGTGGTTCTCGCGATCACGGCGGCGACGGCCTACTTCGTCGCCCAGGAGTTCGCCTACATGACCGTCGACCGCTCCCGCCTGGGGGCCAAGGCGGAGGCCGGCGACGAGTCGGCCCGGCGCGCGCTCGCCGTCACCCGGCGCACGTCCTTCGTCCTGTCCGGGGCCCAGCTGGGCATCACCGTGACGGGTCTGCTCGTCGGCTACGTGGCCGAGCCCCTGATAGGCGAGTCGCTGGGCACGATGCTCGGCGGCGTCGGCGTCCCCACGGGTGTCGGCGTGGCGGTGGGCACCGTCCTCGCCCTCGTGCTGTCGACGATCATCCAGATGCTCTTCGGCGAGCTGTTCCCCAAGAACCTCGCCATCGCGCGGCCCGAGCCGCTCGCGAAGGGCCTGGCCCGGTCCACGACCGCCTACCTCACGGTGTTCGGCTGGCTCATCGCGGTGTTCGACAAGGCGTCCAACGCCCTGCTGCGCCTGCTGAAGATCGAGCCCGTGCACGACGTCGACAACACCGCGACCGCGCGCGACCTCGAGCACATCGTGGCCGACTCGCGCGAGAGCGGGGACCTGCCCGACGAGCTGTCCGTGCTGCTCGACCGCATCCTCGACTTCCCCCAGCAGGACGTCGAGCACGCGATGATCCCCCGCTCGCGCGTCGGGACGGTGCGGCCCGAGGCGACGGTCGCCGAGGTGCGCGAGCTCATGGCCCGCGCGCACACGCGCTACCCGGTGGTCGACGAGACGGACCAGCCGCTCGGCGTCGTCCAGCTCGCCGACGTCCTCGCGACCGGTCTGCCCGACGGCGCGCCCGTCACCGACCTCATGCGCCCGGCCGTCGTGCTGCCGACGACGATGACGCTGCCCGACGCGCTCGGTCAGCTCAACTCCACGCGCAACCAGCTCGCGTGCGTCATCGACGAGTACGGCGGGTTCACCGGCGTGCTCACGGTCGAGGACCTCGCCGAGGAGCTCGTGGGCGAGATCACCGACGAGCACGACCCGGAGCAGCCCGTCACGGTCACGGCCGAGGACGACGGCGTGTGGGTCATGGGCGGCGACGTCCACGTCGACGAGGCGGAGCGCGCCCTCGGGCACGACCTGCCGCGCGGCGACCACGAGACGGTCTCCGGGCTCCTCATCGCCCAGCACGGCGCCCTGCCGCGTGCGGGCGACACGATCGAGGTCCCGCTCCCGGACGACCCCGCCGACCTCGTCCACGACGAGCCGGTGCACCGCACGATCGTCGTCGACGTCCTGTCGGTCGAGCGGCACGTGCCGCGCCTCGTGCGCGTCCGGCTCGTCGAGCAGCGGGGCGACGCCCCCGCGGCAGACGACGCACCACCCACCACGCACGAGGCTGCCCGCCCGACGGACGCCGCGGAGGAGACCCGATGAGCAACCCCTGGGTCGTCGTCGTGGCGACCGTCGCGATCATCGCGCTCAGCGCGTTCTTCGTCGCCGTGGAGTTCGCGCTCCTCGGCGCCAAGCGGCACCGGCTCGAGGACGCCGCACCCACCAGCCGCGCGGCGCGCGCCGCGCTGCGCAGCTCGAACGAGCTCACGCTCCTCATGGCGGGTGCGCAGCTCGGCATCACGGCGTGCACGCTCGCGCTCGGCGCCATCACCAAGCCGGCCGTGCACCACTGGCTCACGCCCGTCTTCGAGACGTGGGGCGCGCCCCTGTGGGCCGCCGACGTCGCGGGCTTCGTGCTCGCGCTCATCGTCGTGACGTTCCTGCACCTCGTCATCGGCGAGATGGCGCCGAAGTCGTGGGCGATCGCCCACCCGGAGCGCTCGGCCACCCTGCTGGCGCTCCCGATGCGCGGGTTCATGTGGGCGTTCCGCCCGCTGCTGCGCTGGCTCAACGCGCTCGCGAACCGCTGCGTGCGCGCCGTGGGCGTCGAGCCGGTCGAGAACGTCGAGGGCGGCGGGCAGGACGCCGCGACCCTGCGGCACCTCGTCGAGCACTCGGCGAACGTCGGCGCGCTCGAGGCGTCGTACCGCGTGCAGATCTCGGGCGTCATCGAGCTCGAGACCCTCACGGTCGACGCGCTCGTGCCGGCCGAGGGCCACCCGACGTCGGTCCCCGCGGCGGCCACGGCCGCGGACGTGCGTGCCGCGTCCGCCCGGTCGGGGCACCTGCGCATCCTCGTCCAGAACGGGAGCGTCGTCCCCAAGGTCGTGCACGTGCGCGACACGCTCCTGGAGCCCGACGACCGGCCCGCCGGGGAGCTCGCGCGTCCGGGTTTCGTGCTCGCGTCGGGGACGACCGTGCACGCCGCGCTCGCGCGCATGCGCGAGTCGAGCGAGCAGCTCGCGATCGTCATGGACGGCGAGCGGTTCGTCGGCGTCGTGACGCTCGCCGACGTGCTGCGCCGCATCCTGCCGTCCCCGGAGGAGCCGGCGCCGGTGCTCGTCGGCTGACCGGCTCACCGGCCGACAGGCCCGGCGTACGGTGGAGGGGCCTCGGCGACGCACGTCGCCGGGGCCTCTCGCCGTCCGCCCCGACCGAAGGCAGGCCATGCCCACGCCCGTCGCTCCGCCGTTCGCTCCGCCGTTCCCTCGGCCGCGCACCCTCCTCACCGACGACCTGCTCGACGCCGTCCGCGGCCGCGCGGCGGGCTACGACCGCGACAACGCGTTCTTCGACGAGGACCTCGCCGCCCTGACCGAGGCGGGGTACCTGCGCGCGCTCGTGCCCACGTCCTTCGGCGGCGCGGGCCTCGGCCTGCGCGAGGTCGCGCACGAGCAGGCGCGCCTCGCGGGCGCGGCGCCCGCGACGGCCCTCGCCGTGAACATGCACCACGTGTGGACCGGCGTCGCGCGCTACCTGCACGAGCGCGGCGACGCCTCGCTCGACTGGCTGCTCGAGGAGGCCGGTCGCGGCGAGGTGTTCGGCTTCGGGTACTCCGAGGGCGGCAACGACCTGGTCCTGCTCGGGTCCCGCACCGAGGCGCGACCGGACGGCGCGGGCGGCTACACGTTCCACGGCCGCAAGATCTTCACGTCCAACTCGCCCGCGTGGACGCGCCTGGGCGTCCTCGGGCTCGACACGGCGTCCGACGACGCCCCGCGCCTCGTGCACGCGTTCGTCACCCGGGACGCCGGTGTCGAGGTGCTCGACGACTGGGACACCCTGGGCATGCGGGCCTCCCAGTCGCGCTCCACGGTGCTCGACGGCGCCCACGCCCCCGCCGACCGCGTCGTCCGGCGGCTCGCCCCGGGCCCCACGCTCGACCCGCTCGTCGTCGGGATCTTCACGACGTTCGAGACCCTCCTCGCGTCCGTCTACACCGGCATCGCGGAGCGCGCGCTCGAGCTCGGCGTCGCC
>JAQSXO010000259.1 GCA_029256625.1 Cellulosimicrobium sp.
GGTTCGTCTACGACGGGCTCCAGGCCGCGCTCAAGCCCGCCGAGCACGTGCGAGCCGCGCGCTCGGGCGTCGAGCTCGTCGAGAAGAGCGCCGGCATCGCGGCCCCGCTCAGCGAGAAGCAGGTCGCGACGCTCGTGCGTGCCCACGGAGCCGCGACGGCCGTCGCGGGGCTGTTCCTCGCCATCGGCAAGGCCCCTCGCACGGCCGCCCTGACGCTCGCCGCGCTCACGGTGCCGCTCGCGGTCGTCAACCAGCCGTTCACCGGCGGGGAGGCGACGCGCGCCGAGCGCACGCGAAAGTTCGTGGCGAACGTCGGCGCGATCGGCGCCGCCCTCATCGCCGGCGCGGACTACGAGGGCCGCCCGGGCGTGCAGTGGCGCCTCGAGAAGGCGCGGCACGACCTCGCGCTCGCAAAGCAGACGAAGCAGGAGGCCGTGGTCGCGGGCGCGAAGGGCGCCGTGAAGGACGTCTCCACCTCGGCCCGCGGCGCAGCCAAGGAGGCGGGACGGTCCGCGAAGCACGCCGCGAAGGAGGCGGGGCGCTCCGCGAGGCGCGCCACGAAGGCCGCCCAGGAGGCCGCGGAGCACGCCGCGTCCCTCGCCGCGGGGGCCGTGCACGACGCCGAGGCCGCGGTCCGCGCGAAGGTCGCCTGACGCGGTCGTGACGCGTCCGCGCGGCGGGACCCTCCGCCGTCGGGCGCGGTGCCTCCACTAACCTGGAGGCCATGACGACCTCGCCGCCCGCCGCGTCCGTGCCCCCCTCCGTCGACGAGGGTTGGGCCGCGCCCACGGCGGGCGGGCCGCTCGACGCGACGGTCGAGGTCCCGGGGTCGAAGTCGCTGACGAACCGGCTGCTCGTGCTCGCCGCGCTCGCCGACGGGCCGGGCACGCTGCGCGGTGCGCTGCGCAGCCGCGACGCGGACCTCATGATCGCCGCCCTGCGCACGCTCGGCGTCGTCGTCGAGGAGGGCGCCTCCCCGAGCGAGCTGCTCGTCACCCCCGGCGCGCTCCGCGGCCCCGTGGAGGTCGACTGCGGCCTGGCGGGCACGGTCATGCGCTTCCTCCCGCCGCTCGCGGCCCTCGCCGACGGCGCGGTCCGGTTCGACGGGGACGAGGGCGCACGGGTGCGCCCGATGGGCCCCGTGCTCGCGGCGCTGAGCGCCCTCGACGTGCCGGTCGAGGGCGACGGCCAGCGCCTGCCGACGACGCTCCCCTTCACGATCGGCGGCCGCGGCCGCGTGCGCGGCGGGTCGGTCGACGTCGACGCGTCGGCGTCGAGCCAGTTCGTCTCCGGGCTCCTCCTCGCCGCCGCGCGCTACGACCAGGGCCTCACCGTGCGGCACATCGGCCACACGCTGCCGAGCATGCCCCACATCGAGATGACGGTGGAGGTCCTGCGGGAGGTCGGCGTCGTCGTCGACGACTCCCGGCCCGCGATCTGGCGCGTCGAGCCGGGGCCGATCGCGGCGCGCGACGTGCAGGTCGAGCCCGACCTGTCGAACGCCGCGCCGTTCCTCGCGGCCGCGCTCGTCGCGGGCGGCACCGTGCGCGTCACCGGCTGGCCGACCGAGACGACCCAGCCCGGCGCGATGGTCCCCGAGCTGCTCGAGTCCATGGGTGCGACCGCGTCGCTGGACGGCGACGTGCTCTCCGTGACGGGCACGGGCGAGGTGCGCGGCGTCGACGTGGACCTGCACGCCGCCGGCGAGCTCGCGCCGACGATCGCCGCGCTCGCCGCCCTCGCCGACTCCCCCAGCCGCCTGCGCGGCATCGCCCACCTCCGCGGGCACGAGACGGACCGGCTCGCCGCGCTCGCGACGGAGATCACGCGCCTCGGCGGGCAGGCGGAGGAGACGCGCGACGGTCTCGTCATCACGCCGCGCCCCCTGCACGGCGCGCTGTTCCGCACGTACCACGACCACCGCATGGCGACGTCGGCGGCGGTGATCGGCCTGCGCGTCGCGGGCGTGGGTGTGGAGGACGTCGAGACGACGGCCAAGACGCTGCCCGGCTTCGCGGGGATGTGGGAGCGCATGCTCGGGGGCGGGACCGGGTCCGGCGCGGGAGCGGCGGCCCGCTGATGGCGCGCCGCGTCCCGGACGAGTCCGACTTCCGCGCGCGCCCCGGCAAGCGCAGCAGCCGCCCGCGCTCCAAGCAGCGGCCCGAGCACGCGGACGCGGTGACGGGGTTCGTCACGGGCGTGGACCGGGGCCGGTACACGCTGCTCGTCGGGAACCACGGCCGTGCCGGCGAGCGGACCGCCGACGGACCGGGCGACGGGGCCGGCGACGAGCGCACGGTCCTCGCGATGAAGGCGCGCGAGCTCGGCCGCACGCGCATCGTGTGCGGGGACCGGGTGGACCTCGTCGGCGACGTGACCGGGGACGACGGATCCCTCGCGCGGATCGTGCGCATCCAGGACCGCTCGTCCGTGCTGCGGCGCACCGCGGACGACACCGACCCGTACGAGCGCGTGATCGTCGCCAACGCCGACCAGCTCGTCGTCGTCACGGCGCTCGCCGAGCCTGAGCCGCGCACGCGCATGATCGACCGGTGCGTGGTGGCCGCGTACGACGCCGGCATGGACGTCCTGCTGTGCCTCACCAAGGCCGACCTCGCCGACCCCGGCCCCCTGCGCGCGCTGTACGAGCCGCTCGGGGTGTCCGTCGTCGTGACGCGCCGCGCGCCCGACGGCCTCGCGCCGGACGGCTGGGCGATCGAGCCGCTGGACGCGGTGCGCGCGGCGCTGGCCGGGCGCACGTCGGTGTTCGTGGGGCACTCGGGCGTCGGCAAGTCGACGCTGGTCAACGCGCTCGTCCCGGACGCGCAGCGCGCGACGGGCCACGTCAACGACGTCACGGGCCGCGGCCGGCACACGTCGACCTCGGCCGTCGCGCTGCGCCTGCCCGGCGGCGGCTGGGTGATCGACACGCCCGGCGTGCGGTCGTTCGGGCTCGCGCACGTGCAGGTGGACCACCTGCTGCGCGCGTTCGAGGACCTCGACGCCGTCGCCGCGGACTGCCCGCGCGGCTGCACGCACCTCGACGACGCCCCGGACTGCGCGCTCGACGAGTGGGTCGAGGCGTCGCCCGACGACGAGACCCGCGCCGCCCGCGCCGCCCGCCTCGAGTCGTTCCGCCGCGTGCTCGCCTCGCGCACCGGCGCCGCCTGAGCCCTGGCCCGCGCGGCGCCTCCCTCGCGCCGGGCGGGCACCGCTACGGTGTGAGCCATGACGCCCCCCTCGACGCGCGGCTACGACGACGACCTGCGCCTCGCCCACGTGATCGCCGACCAGGTCGACGCGCACACGATGTCCCGGTTCAAGGCGCTCGACCTGCACGTCGAGTCCAAGCCGGACTCGACGCCGGTGAGCGACGCCGACCGCACCGCCGAGGAGATCATCCGCGGCCAGCTCGGCCGGGCGCGCGGTCGCGACGCGATCGTCGGCGAGGAGTTCGGCGAGACCGGTCACGGCGCGCGGCGCTGGATCGTCGACCCGATCGACGGGACCAAGAACTTCGTGCGCGGCGTGCCCGTGTGGGCGACGCTCATCGCGCTCGCCGACGGCGACGAGGTCGTCGTCGGGCTCGTCTCCGCACCCGCGCTGGGTCGGCGCTGGTGGGCCGCGAAGGGCACCGGCGCGTGGACGGGCAAGTCGCTCGCCGCCGCGTCGCGGCTGCAGGTGTCGGGCGTCTCGGCGTGGTCCGACGCCTCGTTCGCCTACGCGTCGCTCGACGGCTGGGAGGAGCGCGGGAAGCTCGAGCCGTTCCTCGACCTCATGCGCGGCGCGTGGCGCACGCGCGGCTACGGCGACTTCTGGTCGTACATGCTCGTCGCCGAGGGCGCCGCCGACGCGGCCGCCGAGCCCGAGCTCGAGCTCTACGACATGGCCGCGCTCGTGCCCATCGTCACCGAGGCCGGCGGCCGGTTCACGTCGCTCGACGGCGCCGACGGCCCGTGGGGCGGCAACGCCGTCGCGACGAACGGGCTGCTGCACGACGAGGTGCTCGGCCGCCTCGGCTGACGCGGACCGCCGCCGAGCAACCGCCCGTCTCCCGGCCGGCCGCCCCGCACCGCGGAGCCGTCAGCCGCGCGGCACGTCCTTGAGCTCGGACCAGTCGTACCAGAGCAGGTCGCGCTCGTTGACCCGGTCGATCGCGGCGTCGAGCGCCGCGTCGGCACCGGGGCCGTCGTCGTCGGCCGCGGCGAGCACCGCCGCGACGTCCTCGACGGCCTCGGGCTCGTCGACGTGCACGCACACGATCGCGACGTCGGGCACGGTCCGCAGGACCTCGACCGCGCTGGGCGCAGGTGCGTCCTCGTCGTCGGAGTCCTCGGCGCCCACGACCTGCACCGCGCCGTCGGGCACCTCGAGCGTCACGACGAGCCGCTGGCGCGGCGCGTCCGGGCGCGACGCGACGAGCGCGAGCGAGTCGTCCGCCGCCTCGAGCGCGGCCGCGTACTCCAGGCCCTCCTCGTCCTCGTCGGGCAGCGCGCGCGTGAGCGCGGCGGTCACGGCGTGGGCGCCGCGCGGGGCGACGCTCCAGCGGGCGGCGTCGGCGGTGACGGTGACGGCGTCGAGCTCGTCGAGCGTCGCGGGGAGGTAGATGCGCATGGGTTCAGTGTGCCGCCTCCAGCGGGCGTCCGTGCGCCGCACCACGCCCGGGAGGAACCGTCTCCCGCACGTGCGCGGCGAGGCGAGCCACGGCGTGTCGGGCGGGGCTCGCGGGTGCCGACTCGGCGAGCGTCCGGCCCTCGCGGAGGCCGAGGTCGACCGCGCCGTCCTCGGGGACGACGTGGACGTCGTCGATGCTCGCGTACCGCGCCATCGCGTCACGCACCGCCCGCTCCGGCCGCGCCCCGACGACGCTCGACCGCACGCGGTTGACCACGACGAGGCGCGACGCGCCGACCCCGGCACCCGACTCGGTCAGCTCGTCGAGGGCACGCACCAGGCGCTGGAGCCCCACGGGGTCACCGGCGCCGACGACGACCACGACGTCCGCCGCCGCGAGCGCGCTCAGCGTCGCGTCGTTGCGCTGCGGGGCGCGGGTGTCGTAGGTGAGGAGCTCGTCCCTCTCGATCCCGAACCCGCAGTCGACGACCGTCCAGTCCGCGACCGACCGCGCGACCTCCCAGACGGCGTCGAGCGACGCCCCGGGCAGCTCGGGCCACCGAGCCGCACGGGTCAGGCCGGTGAGGACCCGGACCCGCGGCACGACGGCCGGGGCCAGGGTGAGCAGCCCCGCGGCGTCGAGCGCCCCCTGGCCCGCGCTCCGGGCCGCGGCGGCGAGCCCCGGTGACTCGTCCAGCAGCCCGAGGCGCTGGGCGACGCTCCCGCCGTACGTGTCCGCGTCCACGAGGAGGACCTCCGCCTCCGGTGCCGGCAGCGCGGCCGGGGCGGCGCCGGCCGCGCGGTGCCCCCGCCGCGCCGGCCGCGAGCGCC
>JAQSXO010000260.1 GCA_029256625.1 Cellulosimicrobium sp.
TTTGTTCATCCAATACTCGTAACAGCGAAGCGCTTCGACGATGCGTTTCGACGAAGCGCTTCGACGGACGAGGCGACGGACCGGACCACAGGGGAGTGGTGACGATGGCGACGATGCAGGACGTGGCGCGACGCGCGCAGGTCTCGTTGAGCACGGTCTCCTACGCGCTGTCCGGGACCCGTCCCGTCTCCGACGCCACGCGCCGTCGCATCGAGGACGCGATGGCCGAGCTCGGCTTCCAGCCCAACGCCATGGCCCGCGGGCTCGCGTCGCGCCGCAGCCACGTGCTCGCGCTCATCTACCCGGCGATGGAGAAGGGCCTCGGCGGCACGGTCGCCGAGTTCGTCTCGTCCGCCGCGGAGACGGCCCGCGAGAACGGCTACCACCTCGTGCTGTGGCCCTTCCGCACGACCCAGGCCCCGGAGGTCCGCGACCTCGTGCGCCAGGGGATGGCGGACGGCGTCCTGCTCATGGAGGTCGCGCTCGACGACGACCGCGTCGACGTGCTCGACGAGGCCGGCGTCCCGTACACGATGATCGGCCGGACGCGCGACGTCACGGACCGGCCGTCCGTGGACATCGACTTCGAGCGCACGACGGACGACGCGGTCCAGCACCTCGTGGACCTCGGGCACCGGTACGTCGCCTTCGTGAACCACTCGCAGGCGACCGCGGACGACGGCTACGCGCCGACGTTCCGCGCGGAGGAGGGCTTCGAGGCGGCCATGCGTCGCCGCGGGCTCGAGCCGGTCGCGCTGCGTGTCGACGAGTCCCCGCGCGCGGGCCGCGACGCCGTCGCGACGCTGCTCGAGCGGGAGCCGCGCCTGACGGCGTTCGTCACCATGAACGAGATCGCGACGTTCGGCGTCGTCGCCGAGCTGCAGCAGCGCGGCGTCGCGATCCCCGAGGACATGTCGATCCTGTCGATCGTCACGTCGCCCGGCGTCGGGGAGATGAGCAACCCGCCGCTGACCACCCTGCACGCGCCCGGGGCCGAGCTCGGCCGTCTGGGTGTGCAGAAGCTGCTGTCCCTCGTGGACGGCTCCCGTCCGAGCACGCCGAACGTGCTCATCCCGTGCGTCCTCGAACCCGGCAGCAGCGTCGCCCCCGCGGCCGGCCGGGCCCCGGACGACGACGACCGCGAGCCCGTGGCTCGCTGAACCGACCGGCCGGGCCGTGGGCCCGGTCACCCTCCGGCTCCAGCGCCGGAACTCGATGAGGAGGACACGCACATGCTGCGATCCCGGAAGATCTCGCTCGTCGCTGCCGTGGCAGCGCTCCCACTCGCCTTGGCGGCGTGCGGGGGCACCGGCGGCAGCGGGGGGTCCGACGACCAGACCCTGACGATCTGGCACTACGAGAACGAGGACTCCGCCATGGGCCAGGCGTGGGCCAAGGCGATCGAGATCTTCGAGGAGGAGAACCCGGACGTCGACGTCGTCGTCGAGAAGCAGACGTTCGAGCAGATCCAGAAGAACGCCAAGATCGTGCTCACCGGCAACGACGTGCCCGACGTCATGGAGTACAACAAGGGCAACGCGACCGCCGGCCAGCTCGCGGCGCAGGGCCTGCTCACCCCGCTCACCGACGCGGCGACCGAGCGCGGCTGGGACGAGAAGCTCAGCGGCTCGCTCCAGACCACCGCGACCTACGACGACCAGGGCCTCATGGGCTCGGGCGAGTGGTACGGCGTCCCGAACTACGGCGAGTTCGTGCAGGTCTACTACAACAAGGACATGTTCGCCCAGTACGGGCTCGAGGTGCCGACGACGCTCGAGGAGCTCGAGACCGTCATGCAGGCCTTCAAGGACCAGGGCGTGACCCCGCTTGCCGAGGCCGGCGCCGAGTACCCGATGGGCCAGCTCTGGTACGAGCTCGTGCTGGCGAGCTCCGAGCGCGACTTCATCGACCAGTACCAGCTGTTCGACGGCGACCCGGACTTCCACGGCCCGGAGATGACGCAGGCGACCGAGAAGCTCGACTCCTGGATCAAGGACGGGTACGTCGCGTCCGACTCCGCCGCGCTGACCGCCGAGGACATGGGCGTGTCGTTCATCAACGGCACCTACCCGATGATGGTCTCCGGCTCGTGGTGGTTCGGCCGTATCGTCGAGGAGATGGACGCCGACTGGGGCCAGTTCAACTTCCCCGGCAACACGCTCCAGGTCGGCTCGTCCGGCAACCTCTGGGTCGTCCCCGCGAACGCGGACTCGCCCGACCTCGCCGAGGAGTTCATCGACATCACGCTGCGCCCCGAGGTGCAGAACATCCTCGCCGAGAAGGGCGGCCTGCCCGTCGCCGGTGACGCGTCCGTCATCACGGACGAGCGCACGCAGCAGCTCACCGAGAACTTCCAGGCGATCCTCGACGACGACGGCCTGGCGTTCTACCCCGACTGGCCCGTGCCCGGCTACTACGACGTGATCGTCAGCGAGCTGCAGTCGCTCATCAACCAGTCGAAGTCGCCGACCGAGGTGCTCGACGGCCTCGAGTCCGCGTACGTGGACGGCAAGGCGGACCTGCTCGACAGCTGAGCGGACGCACGCGCCCGGCCGGTCGGGGCCGATCCCAGGATCGCCCCGGCCGGCCCGGGCTCCCACCCGAGGACCTCCCGCGAAAGAGACCGTCATGACCACCCGCACCGACACCGTGCCCGAGGCCGGGCCCGGCCCCGCGCGCGAGGCGTCGCGCGCGACCGCGGCGCCCCGCCGCCGTCGCCGGCCCGCCTGGCTCCCGTACCTGCCCTACCTCCTGCCCGGCGCGGTGGCGTTCGTCGTCGTGATCGGCTACCCGTTCGCGATGAACGTCTACTACAGCCTGTTCAAGTGGCGCGGCGGCATGGCGCCGATGCGCTGGTACGGGCTGGGCAACTACGCCGACCTCATGCACGACTCGGCGTTCTGGACCTCGTTCCAGAACTCGATCGCGATGGTCCTCGCGATGGTCGTCGCGCCGACCGTCATCGGCCTCGTCCTCGCGGCCGTGCTGTTCGACTACCTCGGCCGCCGGTTCGGGCCGCGCGTCGCGGCGTTCCTGCGTGCGACGTACTACCTCCCGCAGATCCTGCCCGTCGCCGTCGCCGGCGTGCTGTGGAACTGGATCCTCAACGCCCAGACGGGCGCGCTCAACGTGATCCTGCGCGGGATCGGCATCGAGAACCCGCCCAACTGGCTCGGCGACACCACGACCGCGCTGCCGAGCGTCATGCTCGTGCTCATCTGGGTGCAGATCGGCTACCCGGTCGTCATCTTCATGTCCGCGCTCCAGCGCGTGGACCCCGAGCTGTACGAGGCGGCCGAGCTCGACGGCGCGGGCTGGTGGCGCCGGTTCCGGGCCATCACAATCCCGCAGATCCGTCCGGAGACGTTCGTCGTGACGCTCACGTGCACGGTCGCCGCGCTCAAGGTCTTCGGCCCCATCTACGTGCTCACGCGCGGCGGGCCCGAGAGCTCGACGCTCGTCCCGAGCTACTACTCGTACCTCAACTTCTTCGACAAGTCGAAGGTCGGGTACGGCGCCGCGGTGGCGACCGTGCTCACCCTCGTCATCATCGTCGTCGCCGTCGTGATCCTCGCGCTGCAGAGCCGCGCCGAGCGTCGTGAGCAGGAGGGCCGCTGATGTCCACCGTCACCACCACCCCGACCGCGGGCGGCACGCCCGCGGTGCCCGCGCCGTCGTCCGGGTCGCGCCGCCCCCTGCGGGCCACGCGCCAGGACGAGCGCTACCGTCGCGGCGTCGGTCGCTGGTTCGTGCTCGCCGCCGCGATCCTCGTCGCCCTGCTCATGCTGTCGCCGTTCGTCATCATGGTGCTCAACGCGTTCAAGTCGCCGGCCGAGTACTCCCAGGACGGCCCGCTGAGCATCCCGAAGGAGCTCTACCTCGAGGGTGTGCAGAACTTCTGGACGCGGACGAACTTCCCGCAGAAGCTCTGGAACTCCGTCTTCATCTCGGCGCTCGTCGCCGTGTTCGGGACGCTCCTGTCGCTGCTGAGCGCCTACGCGATCGGCGTGGGCCGCATCAAGGGCCGCCTCTGGATCGTCACGCTCTTCCTCGTGGCCAACATGCTGCCGCAGGAGGCGCTCATCTACCCGCTGTTCGACATGGCGCAGAAGGTGGGCCTGTCGAACTCGCAGTGGTCGATCATCATCATCTTCACCGTCATCCAGGCGGCGTTCGGCACGTACCTGCTCGCGTCCGTGCTCGGCACGTTCCCGCCCGCGCTGCTCGAGGCAGCCCAGCTCGACGGCGCCGGCCGCTGGCGCATCCTGTGGCAGGTCGTGTACCCGATCGTCAAGCCCACGCTGGGCGTCCTCATGATCTTCTTCTTCATCTGGACGTGGAACGAGTTCTTCATCCCGTTGGTCATGCTGACGACCAACGACACCCAGACGATCCCCATCGCCCTCGCGTCGCTCCAGGGCGACCGGATGATGGACGCCCCGACGACGAACGCGGGCGCGCTCGTCTCGCTCGTCCCGGCGCTGATCTTCTTCCTCATCTTCCAGCGCACGCTCACCCGGGGCGTCACGGCCGGCGCCGTGAAGTGACGCCTCCCGCGTGACGCCACGCCGCCCCGGGGCCCAACTCCGGGGCGGCCACCGAGACTCCTGAACGCACCGACGAAGGAAGCACCACCCATGAAGTTCACCGACGGGTACTGGCAGGTCCGGCCCGGGATGCACCCCCTCTACGCGGTCGAGGTCGACGACGTCCGCGCGGACGAGGCGGCCGGCACGCTCACCGTGTACGCGCCGACGGCGAAGATCCGCGGTCGTGGCGACACGCTCAACCGCCCGATGCTCACGACGACGTACTCCTCGCCCGCGCCCGGCGTGATCCGCGTGCGCGTCGAGCACCACCAGGGCGCGGTGCGCCGGGGTCCGGCGTTCCAGGTGGCCGGCGAGCCCGGGTTCCGGCCCGAGGTCGAGGTGCACGACGACGTCGCGGTCCTGCGGTCCAAGGACCTCGCCGTGCGCGTGCACCGCGGCGACCGGTGGCGCGTCGACTTCGAGGCGGACGGCGAGGTGCTGACCTCGTCGCTGCCCAAGTCGGTCGGGCACGTCACGTCGGACGACGGCCGCGCCTGGACGCACGAGCAGCTCGCGCTCGAGCCGGGCGAGCTCGTCTACGGGCTGGGGGAGCGGTTCGGCCCGTTCGTCAAGAACGGGCAGGTCGTCGACATCTGGAACGAGGACGGCGGCACGTCGAGCGAGCAGGCGTACAAGTCCGTGCCGCTCTACCTCACGACCAAGGGCTACGGCGTGTTCGTCGAGCACCCGGAGAAGGTCTCGTTCGAGGTCGCGTCCGAGGTGAACACGCGCGTCCAGGTCTCCGTCGGGGGCCAGGCGCTCGAGTACCTGGTCATCCAGGGCCCGACGCCCAAGGACGTGCTGCGCCGGTACACCGCGCTCACCGGCCGCCCCGCCC